>NC_010730.1:360000-660000 GCF_000020325.1 Sulfurihydrogenibium sp. YO3AOP1 | reverse complement strand
TTCCAAAGCCTTTTGCTGTTTTCTTAAATGCAGTTTCACAGCCAATTTTACCAAAGCATGTATTAGAAAAATCAGTCAAAGAAGGAAAATTTCCATCTACTTGGACGGTTAACACAGACCCAACGCAAATAATCGGGACAGGTCCATATAGGCTTGTAAAATACGTTCAAGGTCAGTATGTAATATATGAAAGAAACCCTTACTACTGGGAAAAAGATGAAAAAGGTCAAAAACTACCTTATATAGTATCTATAAAATCACAGATAATAAAAGACCCTGACGTTTCTTTAGTTAAATTTTTGTCAGGAGAGTCTGATATATACGGCGTAAGGGCTACCGATTTATCTAAGCTTTTAGAAAATGCAAAAAAAGGAGATTATACAATCTACAACCTTGGGGCTACACCTTCTACGTTGTTTTTATTTTTTAATCAAAATCCAAAAGCACCGATTGAAAAATACAAATTAAAATGGTTTCAAAACACAAAATTTAGACAAGCTATTTCGTATGCGGTTGATAGAGAAGGAATAAAAAATATAGTTTACAATGGACTTGCAACGCCAATTTACACAGCAGTAACTCCGGCAGACAGAAGACTTTATGATGAAAATTATTATCCAAAATACCCGTACAATCTTCAAAAAGCAAAAGAAATTTTATTATCTATCGGGTTTAAAGAAGGGAAGGACGGGTATTTGTACGATAATGAAGGTCATAAGCTAAGCTTTACGCTTATAACAAATGCAGGCAATAAAGAAAGAGAAGCAATTGGAAATATTTTAAAAGAAGACTTAAGAAAGATAGGGATTGAAGTAAACTTTCAAGGACTTGATTTTAATAACTTAGTCTCAAAACTAATGTCTAATTATGATTTTGAAGCTGTAATCATTGGGTTAACCGGAAGTATGGACCCATATTTTAGCCAAAATGTATGGCTTTCGTCCGGTCATATGCATATGTGGAATCCAAAACAACAAAAGCCGGCTACTGATTGGGAGGCTGAAGTAGATAGACTTTTTAACCTTGCCGCTGTAGAACTTGACCAGAATAAAAGAGATGAGCTTTACAAAAAAGCATTTAAAATCATCGGAGAACAACAGCCTATGATTTTTATAGTTGCACCGCAGGAAATGGTAGTAGTAAGGAATAAGCTAAAAAATGTTTTTCCTACTGTTTGGGGCTGGTATAAAGATGAGTATGTTTATATAAAAGAGTGAGAGGGCGAAAAAAATCAGTAATCCTAATAGAAAAAAGAGGAGATCCATTGAACTAAAGTCTTCTGGATGACAAAGCCACCCAATGCTGTCATTCTGAGCGTCAGCGAAGAATCTCCGCCTTTTTGTCTTCTTCCATATTAAAAAACATCAAAATAAGAGATCCTTCGGACTTACGTCCTCAGATAACACTCAAAGATAAAATTATATCTAAACGTACACCCTACGACATTAAAAAATTTAAGAACAGTCTCCTCTAACTTATTCTTTTCGCAAGTTAATCAAAATGGCAATTTAAACGGTAGATTAAAGCCTCCACCTTTGGACATTTTTTTCATCTTCTTCATCATCTTCTTCATCTCTTCATACTGTTTTAAAACTTTGTTAACATCTAAAATTGTAGTTCCGCTACCTCTTGCTATTCTTTTCTTTCTGCTACCGTTTATTATATGTGGTTTTACTCTTTCTTCTGGAGTCATTGAATTGATAATAGCTTCTATTTTTACAAATTGCTTTTCGTCTACTTTTAAATCTTTTATCTTGCTTCCTACGCCCGGAATCATCTTTAAAATTTGTTCCATAGGTCCAAGATTTCTTATCATTCTAACTTGGTCTCTTAAATCTTCTAAAGTAAATTCTGCATTCATAATTTTTTCTGCCATTTGCTTAGCTTTGTCTTCTTCAATGGCAGCCTGCATTTTTTCAATTAATGTTTGTATATCACCAAGACCAAGTATTCTTTGAGCTATTCTATCTGGATAAAATGGCTCTAAATTTTCAATTTTTTCTCCTGTTCCAATAAATTTGATTGGGACTCCAAGAACTTTTCTAACCGATAGAGCAATACCACCTTTTGCATCACCATCAAGCTTTGTTAGGATTACGCCGGTAAGTCCAACGGCTTTATGAAATTCTTCTGCGGTCGTGATTGCATCTTGACCTTGCATTGCGTCTGCTACGTATAGAACTTCAGCCGGTTTGACTTTTTCTTTTATTTTCTTTAATTCTTCCATTAACTCTTGATCTATATGTAATCTTCCAGCAGTGTCTAGTATTATGTAAGAAAATCCTTGTTTTTTAGCATCTTGGATAACTTTTTCTGTAAGCTTTAATGCATCTTTTTCTTCCTCATCAACAAAGCAAGGTATATCTATAGATTGGGCAAGGGTGCATAACTGCTTTGCTGCCGCCGGTCTTCTAACGTCTGTAGAAGCAACACCGACCCTATAACCTTTTGATTTAAGATATTTTGCAAGCTTACCTGCCGTTGTAGTTTTACCGGTACCTTGCAGACCAACTAACATTATTATTGCTGGTGGATTGTCTGGTTTTGCAAGCGTTGGTGACTCTTCTCCACCAAGAATTTTTATTGTTTCATCATAGATAAGTTTAATAACTGTCTCACCAGCAGAAAGACCTTTTATAAGTTCTTGCCCAAGAACTTTTTGTTTTATATCAGAGATAAACTCTTTTACAACATTAACGTTAACATCAGCCTCTAATAAAGCTGTTCTTATATCTTTAAGTGCTTCATCAAGAGTTTTTTCATCTATTTTTTTAACGCCTCTTAATTTTTCAACTACTGAGCTAAACTTTTCTGTTAAAAGTTCAAACATTTACTACCTCCTGTTTATTTTATGATCCCAAAAAGCTTTCCTAAAAGCTCTAAGGCGTTTGGATTAAAAATTATATTTATTATTACTATTATAGCTATGAGTCTGATTTCCATAATCTTCATGTCTTTTCTAACCAAATCAATTTCTTTTCTCAGTTCAACTTCTAAAATCTTTAAATCATACTTAGTAGCAAGTTCTTTTTTAAGTTCTTCTGAGATTTCTACTTTTAAAGATTCTTTTGTATTCATAAGCTCGCTAGAGATATGAATTGATAAAACTTCTGCCAATTCCTGAGCTTTCTCTTTTCCAAGTGTATCTTCAAGTATTTGATATGCTTTTAATGGAATTACATCACTCATAGCAAAAAACCTCTTATTTTCAAATTCCCATCTCTTCAATATATGATTTATAACCAATTTCTTCAAGTTTTTTGGCTTTTTCTTCTATTTTATTCTTTAGCTCTTCTTTATACTGTTTTAATTTATCTGCGATATTCTTATCAAATGTAGATAATATAGATAAAGCAAGTAATGCTGCATTTTCTGCGTTGTTTATGGCTACTGTGGCAACTGGTATTCCTGCCGGCATTTGAACGATTGACAACAAAGAATCAAGACCACTTAAAGAAGAAGTTTTTACTGGAACGCCAATTACCGGAAGATGTGTCAATGATGCAACCATTCCAGGAAGATGGGCTGCACCGCCAGCTCCGGCTATGATTACTTTAATACCGTTTTCTTCCGCTGTTTTTGCATACTGACACATTCTGTCTGGCGTTCGGTGAGCTGATACGATTGTTATCTCATAAGGAACTTCAAATTTATCCAATACAACAGCTGCTTTTGACATTACAGGCAAATCTGAATCACTTCCCATGATAATTCCTATCATATCTCAACTTCTCCTTTTACTTTGATTAAATCTTTCACTACTTTTGCTTTTTCTATAAGTCTATTTTTATCATAGTCTATTATTGTAATGTGTCCCATCTTTCTAAGCGGAAATGTTTCTAATTTTCCGTAAATATGAACATATACACCATCTATTGCGAGAACTTTGTCTAAATTTTCATAAATTGGCTTTCCTTTGTAGCCTTTTTCTCCAAGTAAATTTATCATTACAGCTGGTAAATACTGATTTGTTAAGCCAAGGGGTAGGTTTGTTAGTACTCTGACAAGCTGTTCAAACTGACTTGTCTCGCAGGCTTCTATCGTATAGTGTCCTGAGTTATGAACTCTTGGTGCTATTTCGTTTAAAAGTATTTTTCCGTCTTTTGTAAGGAACAACTCAACGCCGAAAACTCCAACACCTTCCAAAGCTTCAATAGCAGATATTGATATCTCTTGTGCAAGTTTATAATGTCTTTCATCAATATTTGCTGGCACTAAGAGATATTCAAGCAGATTTCCTTCTGGATTAAATACCATCTCAACAACCGGATAAACCCTAATATCTCCATTGATATTTCTAACTACTATGACAGCAATTTCTTTTTCTATGTCTACCAGTGACTCTATATAAGATTCTTCTTTTAACGCTTTATTTAAATCCTCTTCTGATTTGATAACAACTACGCCTCTGCCATCATATCCACCTTTTTTTATCTTTTGAACGCATGGAATATGATTTTTTATTTCTGAAATGTCTTTTATTTCTAAAAATTCCGGCTGAGGAATGTTATGTTTTTTAAAAAACATTCTTTGCTTGTATTTGTCTTGAAGGATTTCAAGAGTTGTTAGTGATGGATAAATTTTGTCTGCCGGAATTGTTTCTTTTAAAGAATCTATATTTATATGTTCAATTTCGTATGTGATAATATTTGACATATTATTTAATTTTGTCAGTTTTTCTTTGTCATTTACACTGCCAACTATTTGTTTGCATACAGAAGAAGCTGGAGCATGTTCGTGTGGGTCAAGGCATACAACGTTTAAGCCAAGTTTTCTACATTCAAAACCAATCATTTTTCCAAGCTGTCCACCGCCAAGAATTCCAATAGTAAAATCTGTTGGCATAGTGAGCTTAAAATTTTTTAAATCCATTAACGCCTCATTGGTCTTATGATTTTTAACATAATATGATATCACAGGGATAATATGGGTCTATAATAAAAGAGATTGCTCCAAAAATCAACATCGTCATTCTAAAACCGGCAAAGAATCTCCTGTTATTGTTCCTTCCTTTTAAAACATATTAAAGCATGAGATCCTTCGGCCTTCGGCCTTCGGCCTCAGGATGACGAAAACATTAATGATGTCATCGTATATTAAATATACTAAAAATTTTTTAAACTATAAGAGAATAAGTTTTATAATAATTATAGACATGGGAGAAAAAAAGAAGGACAGATCAAGTTTCTGTCATTGGTCTTTTAAGACCGATCAGGATGTTTTAGACTGTCCTTCCTCTACTTCCTAAAACCTGAATCAGAACATTAGGCTTTTAAGCCTGTATTTAACTACGATGATAGGTTATCAGGAAGTTTCTTTCATGTCAAGTATTTTATGAAAGGAGGTACTATTATGAACAGCTACAAAATTGTTATAGGAGTTGATGTATCTAAAAACTCATTCACTGCTACAGTTTTGTATGATAACAAGAAAGAAACTTTTGAAGTTAAATCTGACCCGGTAGAGTTTGAAATGAAAATAAAGCCTTACCTTAAGAAGTTTAAAAAGTCAGATATGCTTATCATAATGGAACATACGGGAGTTTACCATTTAAAGCTTGCTAATTATCTGTATGAAAATGGTTATAAAGTAGCAGTAGTAAATCCATTTTCAATAAAGAAATTTATGGAAGCTAAAATGACAAGAGTTAAAACAGATAAAGCTGATTCATTCTTTATTGCAGAATATGGAAGAACGTTTTTCGATGGAGAGCTTTATAAACCAAAATCAGATGTAGAAAAAGAAATAGAAGTAAAACTAAAGATATTGGAAGACTTACAACAGCAGCTTACAATGCTAAGAAACAAAAGAGAATCATTAAGTCATGGAGACTTGTCAATAATTTTGTGTCTGGATTGAAAACTTTTTATTAAACAATTGTAAAATTTCATAAGAGACTCCTTTAAAAGCAGGTATAGGCTTTTTCCATTTTCCATTCTTTAAATTGTCTCTTTGTATAAGCAGATTTATCTCAAGAATGTCCACAGATTGAAAATATCCACCTAAATTTATTCTTACCTTTTCTATCATGCTATTAACACTTTCAACTGGATTTGTTGTGTATATGTGCTTTCTTAGATTTTCTGGATATTTTAAAAAACATAAGTATCTCTCTTTGTTAGATTGAATATGTTTTATAAAGCTTGGATATTTAGACTTAAATCTACCGCATAAATCATCTAATTTTTCTAATCCATCTTCATAATCTAAGCTGTTTTCTTTTATGTTTTTCAGTTCTTTGTTAAATACTTGTGAATCTTCTTTATCCATCTGATTTCTAACGTTTCTTTGTAAATGGACTAAACATAGCTGATGGTCTGTATAAGGAAATAGTGTTTCTATGGCTTTTGTTATCCCAGGAAAATCATCACTTACTATAAGCATTACCCTTTTTAGTCCTCTATCTATTAAATCATTGAATACTTTTATCCAGTCTGCTTTATTTTCACTACTGAAAAATGTATAAAATCCAAATATATCTTTATTTCCTTGTAAATCTATTCCAAGAACTACATAGACAGAAGCCTTTCTGATTTTGTTTTTCTCTTTTATATCACAGTGATATGCGTCTATATACAGTACAAATGCATCCGATGGAAGCTCTCTTGTTTTAAAATCATTAAGTCTTTCTATAAGCTCTTTTTTGATTTTATCCATATGTTGTTTTGAGTAGTTTAAGCCCAAGCTTTTTAATGTAGAATCTATCTTGCTTTCTGAGTATCCATTGGATACTAAACTCATAAGAAGGTTTATGTAATCTTCATTAACTCTTTTGTAAGGGTCAGGTAATATTTGTGGTCTAAATCTACCCTTTCTATCTCTTGGGACATTTATGTTAAGCTTGAAAGAACCAGTATTTAGGCTTCTTTCATAATATCCGTTTGCTTTGTTGTCTTCATCATTTTCAAGGAAGAAATTTCTTTCCTGATTCATAATCAGTTCCACAACAGATTCTAAAAGCTTTCTTATACCTATCTTTTCTTCTTGAGTTGTTATACCGTTTGGGAAAAGTTCTTTTACTAATTCTTCGGTAGATCTGTCTAATATTTTTTCAAAGTATTCTTTCTTATCCATTACTATTCCTCCTTATAATTTTATTTAGACACAACATTATTTTAACTCCCAGGAATTAATCCAAGCCCATATGAAAGTGCAGCATGTGTAAAGAAAAGTGGCTGGATAAAAAAGATGGGAAATCCATATGCAAGGAAAATATTATATGGCAGCATTATCAGCAATAAGGTTTAACAAATACTGCAGAGAATTATACGAAAGATTAGTAAGTAAAGGTAAGGCTAAAAAATTAGCATTAGTAGCTGTAGCACATAAGTTATTAAGGCAAGCATATGGTGTATTAAAAAGCAGAAGACCATTTGATGAAAATTTTTGTACTTGACATTTAACATAGAACATTCTGAGCGATAGCGAAGAATCTCCTTCTTTTTTGTCTTCTTCACTATTAAAAAGATTTTAAAATAGGAGATCCTTTAGACTTACGTCCTCAGGATGACAGGGAAAGTGAAAGTAGAGACAATTCATGAATTGCCGTTACAGAAGAGTATGAGAATTTGGAAGTAAAGTATTGTTATTCTATAGCCGACCAGGAATCTCCTTATTCATCAATTTTCAAAAGAGAAGACCCTTCGGCTTTACAGCCTCAGGATGACGGAAAAAGGTTAGTTTACGAGAATTTTGGAGCAATCTCTCAATACACCTCTATCTCCTTCTCAGAAAGATGATTAAGTATTTCATATTTAAAATTTTCATCATAATTTACATGAAAATCAGAATGTAAAGCAATTTCACAGTATGGTTTTTTGCCATTATAAAGAACAACTACAACTTCTTTATCTCCTTTGTTTTTAGTTAGAACGTTCTTTATTTTTTCTAATACACCATTGGCTGCTTTTTCTCTTGAAAGTTTTATTTTAATACCTTTAATCTCTCTTGTTAAGCTATCTATCGATTCAACATTATTCGCCGTCATTGATACTTTCTCCTGTTCTTCATCTACTTCTAAAACACCTTCCAAAATGACTATATTGTCATCTTGAAACAATTCTTTGTTTTCAAGTTTTTCTGGAAATGCTCTTACATCCATCTGTCCGGTTTCGTCAGAAATCTGAAACACTATCATTGTTGCTCCGGATTTTGTTTTTTTGTATTTAATCTCATCTATGACACCCGCAATTTTAACTTTTGAACCTGACTGGAAAGTTTTATCGCCAAAAGCAGACTCCATAATCTCGCTAATTTTTAATACTTTATTCTTTAGCTCATTTTTATAAGCATTCAATGGATGTCCGGAAAGGTAAAATCCAAGAACTTCTTTTTCTAATCTTAGTTTTTCTTTTTCTGTTAATTTGGTTCCATCCTCGTATATGTGTTTTACGTTTACAACCGGAGTTGTTGTAAGTGCAAAAAGTGAGTTCTGCCCTGCTGATTTGCTATCTCTTGCTTTTTGTCCTGTTGTGATTGCTTTTTCTACGTTTTCAAGCAAGATACCTCTATCAATTCCTTCAAAATCAAAAGCTCCAGCCTTTATTAAAGATTCTAAAACTTTTTTGTTTGCTACTTTTGTATCAAATCTTTCGCAGAAATCAAAAATATCTACAAATGGACCATTTTTTCTTTCTTCTACTATGGATTTTGCGACCTCTTCTCCAATACCCTTGATTCTTGATAATCCAAATCTAATTTTGGATTTTTCTTCTATGGCAAACTCAGGCATGCTTTTGTTTACATCCGGAGGAAGAAGTTTTATGTTAAAGTTTTCCATATCAAGAAGCAGGTTTAAGAATTTACTGTCGTTGTTTTCAGTTGATAATTTTACTGCGAAAAATTCTTCAGGATAGTATGTTTTTACCCATGCTGTCCAATATGTTAGATATGCATAAGCTGTCGAGTGAGATTTGTTGAACGAGTAAGAAGCAAACTTTTCTATATCGTCCCAGAGTTTTTCTACTTTTTCTTTACTGAATCCTCTTTCTACCGCTCCACCAATAAATCTATCTTTCATTTTTGCCATAACTTCAGGGTTTTTCTTGCCTATAGCTTTTCTTAATGTATCAGCTTCTGCCATGGTAAACCCTGAAAGTATGTTTGACATAAACATTATTTGCTCTTGGTATACTATTAATCCGTATGTTTCTTTTAGTATATCCTTTACTTCTTCAAATGGGTATTCTATAGGCTTTCTGCCGTGCTTTCTTTCTATGTATTCGTCCACCATTCCACTCATAAGCGGCCCAGGTCTAAATAGTGCAAGAATAGCTATAATCTCATCCAAGTTTGATGGCTTTAATCTTACTAACAGGTCCTGCATACCTTTACTTTCTAATTGGAATACGCCGGTAGTTCTTCCTGACTGTAAAAGTTTAAAAACATTTTCATCATCAAAAGGTAAGCTGTTATAATCAACATCTATCCCGTGTCTTTCTTTGATTAATTTTTTCATATAATCAAGTTCTGTTAGAGTTTTTAGACCTAAAAAGTCCATTTTTACAAGTCCAAGCTGTTCTAAGGTTTTCATCTCAAACTGGGTTGCCCTGTTTCCGTCTTTATCTCTGTATACAGGCACGTATTCATCCAATGTTCCGGGAGCTATAACAATACCGGCTGCATGGATTCCTGTGTGTCTTGCTGAACCTTCTAACTTTCTAGCAAGGTCTAAAAGCTCCCTTACCTTCTCATCAGTTTCATACAGTTTTTTAAAGTCAGGATGGGCTTCCAAGTTTTCATCTATTGTTAGCGTAGAACCTTGAATTGGTCCGGGTAGTATCATTTTTGCGATTTTATCTGCTTCTTGATAAGGAAATCCAAGAGTTCTTGCAACATCTCTTATAACCATTTTAGATTTCATAAAGTTAAACGTGATAATTTGGGCTACGCTATCTTCTCCGTACTTTTGTTTAACATAATCAATAACTTTCTCTCTTCTTTCCATGCAAAAGTCTACGTCTATATCCGGCATTGAGATTCTATCAGGATTTAAAAATCTTTCAAAAAGTAGTCCATGCTTAAGAGGGTCTACTTCTGTTATTCTTAGACAGTATGCAACCAATGAACCACCGGCTGAACCTCTGCCAGGTCCTACCGGTATTCCGTTTTTCTTTGCATAGTTAATAAAATCTTGAACTATCAAAAAGTATTCTGCAAAACCCATTTGGTTTATAACATTTATCTCATAATCCAATCTTTCTCTGTATTCTTTGAGTTTTTCAGGCGTTAGATCCTTTATGCTTTCTAAGCGTTTTTCTAATCCTTCTCTTGCAAGTTTTTCAAAATACTGGGCAGGAGTCATTCCTTCAGGGGTTTCAAACTTAGGGAATAAGTATCCTCTTGTTTCAGCTGTATCTATCTCTAAATTACATTTCTCTGCAATTTCCATTGTATTTTTTAAATACTCTTCATAACCTTTGAATTTCTCATACATCTCTTCCGGTCTTGTAAAATGAAGACCTTTAACTCTAAAAGCCTTGCCTTCTGAGTATAATTCTTTTAGTGTTTTCTTCATCTGTAATGCTTTTACTACATCGTGAGCTGTATGGTCTTCTGGGTTAAGATAGTGAGAATCGTTGGTTCCCACAACCTTAACGCCAAGCTCTTTTGCAAGCCTTATTATTCCTTCGTTAGCTATATTTTGCTCTTCTAAACCATTTACCTGAATTTCAAAATATAAATCCTCTCCAAAGATATCTTTTAATCTCTTTGCATATTTTTTAGCTTCTTCGTATTTACCTTGTGCAAGCAGATTTGGAACAAATCCTTTTAAACAGGCTGTTTGACAGATAAGTCCTTCATGATACTTTTCAAGAAGTTCCCAATCTATCCTTGGTTTATAATAAAATCCTTCAGTGTATGCTATGGAAGATAGTTTCATTAGATTTTTAAATCCTGTTTTATCTTTGGCAAAAAGAATTAAATGATAGTTTTTATCTGTAAGAATATCGTCTGAGCCTTCACCTTTTTTCTCAAACCTGTTGTTAGTAAAATAGCTTTCCATACCTATAAGCGGTTTAACGCCAACTTTTCTCATTTCTTCATAAAACTCGACAGCCCCAAATATATTTCCATGGTCAGTAAGACCAACTGCTTTATATCCATATTCAACTGCTTTTTTTGCAAGCTCTTTTGGTTTTATCATTCCATCAAGTAGTGAGTAATGAGAGTGTAAATGTAAATGAACAAAATCTTGTGCCATTTTTGACCACCTCGGCATATTAATTAGACCTAAATTTTATATCTGCAATTTATAATACTTCAAATTTTTAATTTTTGATTATAAATTTAATATATGGTAAAATTAAGCAGATTGTATACCTTATGTGAAAAATCAGTGATTTTTATAGAATTTAAAAGGAGATCCTTCGGGCTTACGTCCTCAGGATGACAGCTAAAGGTTAGGTTGATTGATAAGCATCAGTGAAAGGGTGGCTTTATTTGTCATCCTGCAGCCGAAGAATAATCTCCTACTTTTATTGAATTTCTCACCCGACGTGTGCATAAAATATTATTATATTAAATAAAAAGCTAAGGAGAAAGATCATGAAAAGAATGGACAAGCTAATTCAAGAGTACATTCATGACCCATACTTTACAAAGGAAAAATATCATGACCCATCTGTATGTGAAAGATGCGGCGTCGTTTTCCATGATGGAATTTTTGAATGGATAAATCCACCGCCTGCAAACGCAGAAAAATTCATTTGTCCTGCATGTAAAAGAATTGAGGATAAATACGAAGGTGGAGTAGTTTATTTAAAAATAACTCCTTATTTAAAAAAACATAAAGAAGAAATTTTTAATCAAATCAAAAATGTAGAAGAAGAGGAAATGAAATACAGACCATTAGAAAGAATTATTTCTATAGAAGAACAAGATGATGAAATTGTAATTAAAACAACATATGAACATCTTGCAAGAAGAATAGGCGAAGCTATCCATAGAGCACATAAAGGAGATTTAAAGCTAAGCTATCCAGAAGGCAAAAAGTATGTAAGGGTTTACTGGCAAAGAGAAGAATGAAACAAGATAGGCTCATCTATAAAAAACGTATAAAAGAACTTCCAAAAGATATGCTTCCAAGGGAGAAAGCCCTTAAAGGGGGTTTTTCTTTCCTTTCTGATGAAGAGCTTTTAGCAATATCTCTTGGCAGTGGAACAAAAGGAATAAATGTTATAGGACTCGCCCAAAAAATACTCAATGGAAAAAGCTTTAAAGACCTAAAAGATATAACCTTAGATGATTTGAAAAAAATAAAAGGCATTGGTGAGGCAAAAGCTTTACAAATTCTTGCAATCATAGAAATTGCAAAGAGAATGGACGACCACGCTGAAAAAATAAAAATCACTTCCGTATCCGATGCTTTTAATTATTTAAAATTTTTATCAAAAGAGACCCAAGAGCATATGGTAGCTTTATACTTAAACAGCTCTAACCATCTAATAGCTCAAGAAGTTATAGCGAAAGGCTCTTTAAACGTAGTTAGAGTACTACCAAGAGACATTTTATACTATGCAATAAAGCATAATTGTAATGGAATTATAATAAGCCATAACCATCCAAACAATGACCCAACTCCATCGCAAGAAGATATTGAGTTTACTAAAAAGCTTCAAACACTTGCCAATGAGCTTGGCTTTGATTTACTTGACCATATAATAGTTGGTAAAAAAGATTTTTACAGCTTTGCAAAAGCAGGCTTGATTTAAATGAGCGAAATCTTAATCACAATACTAACAATCTCAATAATTTTAACTGGATTTAAATCTTCTAAATCCGATGAAGAAATAGTTAGAACAGAGCCTTTTTATGTTGTAGCATACGAAGGTAAAACAAAAAAGGAAGAAGATTATACAGCTATATATAAAGTGTATGCATTGGGGATAGGAGTCGGTGAAGTTTACTTTATTAAAAAAGACAACAGAATTGAAGCAAGGGGGCAAACTTACCCATCATTAAGATTCCTGTACAATTATGACTTTGTTTATTTAGAACAAAATGATTACAAAGCTCTTTATGAGAAAGAAAAAGAAAGAGAAAAAATATATGAAAACCAAGAAATATATGAAAAAAAACCTTGGTTACCAATAATATCCCAGTTTTTTAAAAGCAGATTAAAAGAAGATGATATTTTAAATATGAAAATAAAAATCAACGATGCGCCTGTAAAAATATCAAAGCAAGATACAGCATCAGAATATATTTACATATTTGAGCCACAAAATAGCAAAACAAAAAGGATTACAATATATATAAATAAAAATGAAGATGTACCGTATCTTATAGAAATTGAAGGAAAAGTAAATATAACTCTAAAAAGGATTAAATAATATTTGTAAGTGAAACGTAATACTGAGGGTGCTGTAAAAATTTTTGTAAATTTGCCTTTCCTTGTCATCCTGAGGACAAAGTCCGAAGGATCTCTTTTTTGATTTTTTTGACTTGAAAAGAAAAAACATAAGATTCTTCGCCGGCTACAGAATGACAGTGTAGATTTTTACAAGCAGCCTCAACATAATACTTCTTGATTCAATCAGAATTATAAAATCTAAACACAAATCAGACCACATTTTAAAAGCAGTTGTGATATCCTAATAATACTTGATAATTTTCAAAAAACAGGTTAAGATTTTATAACACTGTTTTAAAAATTTTTTGAGAGGCAGAAAGGTATGGCATGGATAAGCTTAGAAAAAGCTAAAAAGTTGGAAGAAAGGTTTGGATATCCAAAGGTTTCAGAGGGAAAGGGTGTTTTATCTGTAGAAGTGCCAAAAGATAAATTCATAGAATTTCTAACATTCTTAAAAGAAGATCCGGAATATCAATTCAAAATGTTTATAGACCTTACGATAATAGACCATGGAGAAAAAGAAAACCCAAGATTTCAAGGAGTAGTTATTCTATTTTCTCCAAAAAATCAAGAAAGAATAATCGTCAAAACATGGGCGGAAAACGAAACGCTTCCAACACTTACAAACCTTTGGAAAGGTGCAAAATGGGCTGAAAGAGAAGCTTGGGATATGTTTGGTATAAAGTTTGAAGGTCATGAAAATTTAGTCAGAATGTTGCTATGGGAGACCTATCCATACCATCCACTCAGAAAAGACTTTCCGCTTGAAGGTATAAAAGACACTGAGCTGCCATCTCTAAACGAAACTTTGAGAGGAGAAAATTTAGAAGGTTTATTTAATTACGATAGAATGCATACAGCCCTTCCAACAATGGAAGATTTAGAAATAACACAGAAAAAAAGAATGCCGGTAAAAACATCTCAAATAGTGTTAAACTGGGGACCGCTTCACCCGGGAACACACGGTACAATTTGGTTTTTATTTGACTTAGACGGTGAATATGTAAAACAATGTGATATTATCATCGGTCAGCTTCATAGAGGTGTTGAAAAGCTTGGCGAAAATGTCAACTGGCAGCAGTTTATACCTTACACAGACAGAATGGACTATATCGCAGCAATAAATGAAAACCATGCTTATGTTTTAGCAGCAGAAAAAATGCTTGGAATAGAAGTGCCAGAAAAGGCAAAATGGATTAGAACTATGATGGCAGAACTTTCAAGAATCAATAGTCATCTTCTCTGGCTTGGAACCTATGCCCTTGACCTTGGTGCTTTGACAATGTTCTTATATACATTTAGAGAAAGAGAAAAAATAATGGATATTATAGAAGGAATTACCGGAGCAAGGTTTACAATAAATTACTTTAGAATTGGTGGAGTATTTGCAGATTTACCTTATGGAGCTTTAGATGCTATCGAACATCTTATAAAAGACCTTCCACAAAGAATTAATGATTACGAAACACTCTTAACAAGAAACAGAGTTTGGCTCTCAAGAAATAAAGATGTATGTGTTATTACAGAAGAAGATGTATATCAGTATGGTTTAACCGGAGCAGTAGCAAGAGGTTCTGGCGTCCCTTATGATGTTAGAAAAATAGATAAGTATGATGCCTATGGAGAAGTTGAGTTTGATATTCCTGTTGGAGAAAAAGGTGATTCTTACGATAGATACTTAGTAAGAATGGAAGAGATGAGACAAAGCATAAGAATAATAGAGCAGTGTATAGCTAAACTTAGAAAAATGTCTAAAGATGACCCGTACTTCTTCCAAACACCGGATGAGAAAAAGTTAAAAGTAACAATAGATGGTAGAGGAATGAAACTTCCAGCTGGTGAAACTTACGCATCATCAGATAACCCAAGAGGTGAGCTTGGATTTTATATCTACAATAAAAAAGATGGATTAAAAGCTCACAGAATGAGAATTAGATCCGGTGCATTTTATAATCTACAAGTATTTACAAAAGCAATCATTGGAAGACCGATTGCAGATGCAATTACTTTACTTTCAACCATAGACCCAGTTGTTGGAGAAACGGACAGATAGGAGGTTTTAAACATGGGAATTAAAAAAGTAGGAGCAAAACCACAAACCCTTGTAGAAAAAATATTTTTCTTAGATTTTATAAAAGGATTAAAAACTACAATAAAGCATCTTTGGAAAAAGGTAATAACTGTTGACTTTCCTTACGAAGTGGTTACTCCACCACCAAGATTTAGAGGAATTCACGGACTTAGAACAGTAGATGGAACGGAAAATCCTGAATTTGATAGTTGGGTGAAAAGATTGAAGATTAAGCCGCCAGAACCTGGAGAAACAAGATGTATTGCTTGTAAGTTTTGTCAGGCAGCTTGTCCAGTACCGGAGCTTTTTGATATCCAATCAGAAAAGCTTGATGTTCCAGAAGACCATCCACATTATGGATTAAAAGTAATGACAGTTTTTAACATGGATTTATCTAAATGTACATTTTGCGGTTTATGTACCCAAGCATGCCCGACCGATTGTATCATCATGACAGATATATACGACCTTTCATCTTACACAAGAAAAAGCTGGGTTTTAGATAAAGATAAGCTTACTCAAATAGCAAATGATTTTGTTGCAAGAAGAGGAAAAGAAAAGTTTAATGAAAAATCAGAATGGAGAAAAGACCAAAAGTTATGGCCAGAATACGATAAAACAAGAGAAAAACTTTGGGACTTTAACATGCCAAGACTTGGTCCTAACTACCAAGATCAAACAGCTTAAATGCAATTAACCGGAAAAGAAGAGTTAATTAATATAATTAAACAAAAAATTCAGCAGGAAGGGGCTATCTCCTTTAAAGATTTTATGGAGATGGCTCTTTATTATCCAAATCTTGGATATTACACATCAGAAAAGGAAAAAATCGGAGGACTTGGAGACTTTTATACATCAAGCGAGTTAGACCCTGCCTTTGGAAATCTTCTTGCAAAACAGTTTAATGAGATCTATGAAAATTACTTTAAAAATCAAAAATTTCAGATAGCTGAGTTAGGTTCTGGAAAAGGGCTTCTTGCTTATGATGTTTTATCTTACATAAAAAATAACTATCCAAATTTGTATAAAACTTTAGAATTCATCTCAGTTGAAAAATCTCCATACCACAGAGACTATCAGAAAAAGCTTTTAAAAGATTTTGATAATGTATCTTTCTATGAAGATTTAACAGAAATTGACAATATCAATGGCATCATATACTCAAACGAGCTTTTTGATGCATTACCTGTTCACTTAATCAGGAAAATAGGTGGCAAAATATTTGAAGTTTATATAACATTGGAAGGTGATGACATAAAAGAAGTTTTAAAAGAGCCACAGAAGGATATTTTACAGTATTTAAAAGATTTAAACATTGATATTCCGGAAGGAATGACAACAGAAATAAATCTGTATGCTAAGGATTTAATACAAGAAATCGGAAATAAATTAGAAAAAGGCTTTGTCTTTACAATAGATTATGGCTATCCATCAAAAGAACTCTATAAACCATACAGAATGAGGGGAACGCTTCTTTGTTATTATAAACACACATACAACGAAAACTTTTATCAAAATGTTGGTCTTCAAGATATAACATCTCATGTTAATTTCTCTGCGCTGGTTTACTATGGTAAAAAATCTAAGCTTGATTTTGTAGGCTTTACAGACCAAGCACACTTTTTAATTAGTCTTGGTTTGATGGATATTTTTCAAGAACTACAAGAAAAAGGAGATTACAAATCTTACGAGAGATTAAACAGATTAAAAACCTTAATCCTACCAAAGGGAATGGGAGAAAAGTTTAAAATTTTGATTCAATCAAAAAATATACAAAATCCAGACATTGCTGGACTTAAAAACCTTCCGTACGAAAGCGATAGGTACAAAATAGAGGTGTAAAATGCTTTATAATTTTATAGTTGGTTTTTCATTTTTATTGATTGCTACCTTTTCTTACTGGTATTCTTCAAAGCTTGCTGTCTATAAAAATACTTCTTTCTTTTTGTCTTTTTTAGTTGTGCTAATAAGCTATACGATAGCAGGCTCTTTTAAGCTTCTGTCTGAAAAATATTTATCTCATTACTCGCTTATTTTGATGTTTACACTACTTATTTTTATACAGATTTATCTTGGTAAAATTTTATTCAAAGAAGACTTTAAAAAGTCAGCTATTGCAAGTATTTTATCCATTGTAGTAACCATCATCATAGGCTTGCCAATTCTTGTTTTAGCCGGAATAGCTTTGACTTACCTTAATATAAAACAGGGGTAGAATAAAAAACTCATTTAATCACAGCAACAGAGCTGCTCACCTACGAACTTTATAATGCTACAGGGTGCTTTAAATTTTAGCTAAATCTAAAAATTAATTAACAGATCGTCGGTTCCGAAGCCGCGTGAAGACCTTTCGCCTTTTCTCTACAGCGTCATTCTGAGCGTAAGCGAAGAATCTCCTGATTTTCTTTTCAAAAAATCAAAAGTAAAAACTCTCCTCGGACTAAATCTTCAGAACATATACGTTCAACGGTTTACAAAGATTTTAGAACAGTCCCATATAACTCTTAAATAAAAATAATAATTTCTTTGATTTTAAAAAAATCAAACACCGTTTGATTGACAAAATTCAAATGTCGTTATATCCTAATTATACAAATTTTTGCTCAAGGAGGCTTTAAAATGGGAGAGTATAAAAGACCAACTGTTTCCATAGTGGGAGCGGGGAATGTTGGGGAGCATGTAGCAAATTTGATAGCAATCAAAGAATTAGCAAATATAAAACTTTTTGACCTGCCCAAAAAAACAGAAGATAAAACTTTTGAAGTTGTAAAAGGAAAAGCTCTTGATATTAAACAAATGGCTGCAGCTCTTGGGGTTGATGTTGATATAAAAGGGTACAATGTCACTCCGGATGGTCAAGGTTATGAACCAATGAAAGATTCAGATATAGTTGTAATAACAGCCGGATTTCCAAGAAGACCGGGAATGAGCAGAGATGATTTACTTACAGCAAACGTTAACATCATAAGAACAGTAGCAGAAAGAATAGCATTGTATGCACCAAACGCCGTTGTTATAGTGGTTTCTAATCCGGTTGACGTTTTAACCTATACAACGTTAAAAATCACAGGTTTTAACAAGCATAGAGTTTTAGGAATGGCCGGAGTTCTTGACACGGCAAGATTTAAAACTTTCATATCTCAAGAACTTAAGGTCTCTGTATCAAATATAAACTGCTTTGTCCTTGGTAGTCATGGAGATGATATGGTTCCTTTAATTTCTGTTTCAAACGTTGGAGGAATTCCTCTTAAGAAATTATTTACAGAAGAAAAGCTGAAAGAGCTTATAGATAGAACAAAATACGGGGGAGGGGAGATTGTTAACTTAATGGGAACCTCTGCCTACCATGCACCCGGAGCTTCTGTCGTTGAAATGGTAGAAGCAATCTTAAAAGATAAAAAAGAGATTATGCCATGTTCTATTTATTTAGAAGGAGAGGATGCAAGATTCTATGAAGCTTACGATATTTGTATTGGTTTACCGGTTAAAGTTGGTGCCCATGGATGGGAGGAAGTACTAAAAGTAGAGTTAAGCCAAGAAGAAAAAGCAATGTGGGAATCTTCAGTTAAATCTGTAAAATCAGGAATTGAGAGAATAAAAGAGTTAAAATTAATATAAGCTTTTGTTTATATTGGAGGTAGAAACCTTTGAGAGAAATACACGTTAATGAAATCATAGATAAAGTTAAAAATCTTGTAATGGATAGTGAATACAAGCTTCCGGAGGATTTTATTCAAGCAATAAAAATAGCAAAAGAAAAAGAAGAATCTCCACTTGGAAGAGAAATATTAGATGAAATTTTAAAGAATGCAGAAGTGGCAGAAAAAGAGCAAGTAGCTTATTGTCAAGATACTGGCTATCCTGTATTTTTTGTGGAAGTTGGTCAAGATGTTAAGATTGTTGGCGGAAGTTTGAGAGAAGCTATAAATGAAGGTGTTAGAAGAGCTACAAAAGAAGGATACTTAAGAGCATCTTTGGCTTACGACCCAATTTTTGACAGAAAAAACACGGGAGATAATACTCCAGCTTTGATATACTTTGACATTGTGCCAGGAGATAAAATAAAAATCAAATTTGCTGCAAAAGGTGGCGGGTCTGAAAATCAAAGTAAACAAGCTATGTTAAAGCCGGCAGATGGATTAGAAGGAGTTAAAAAATTTATTCTTCAATCTATAGCTAACGCAGGTCCAAACGCGTGTCCACCCTTTACAGTAGGCGTTGGCATAGGTGGAACTTTCGATTATTCTGCAGTGTTGGCTAAAAAATCTCTTTTTAGACATATTGGAGAACGTCATCCAGACCCAAGAATAGCAAAATTAGAAGAAGAGCTTATAGAACTTGCAAACCAGCTTGGGGTTGGACCACTTGGATTTGGTGGAACAACAACGGTTGTGGATGTAAAAATTGAAATCGCACCTTGCCATATTGCTTCTTTGCCAGTTGCTGTTAATATCCAATGTCATGCAGCAAGACATAAAGAGATAGAAATATAGGAGTTTGACTATGGTAGAAGCTAAAATAATCACAACACCTTTAACAGATGAAGTTATAGAAAATTTAAGAGCCGGAGATAAAGTCTTAATAAACGGTTGGGTCTATACAGCAAGAGATGCAGCACATAAAAGAATGCTTGAAGAGTATGAAAAAACTGGAAAATTGCCTTTTGACGTAAAAGGTCAGGTCATTTATTACGTTGGACCTACACCGGCAAAACCGGGTCAAGCAATAGGTTCGGCAGGACCTACAACAGCTTACAGAATGGACAAATACACTCCAAAACTTCTTGAGCTTGGACTAAAAGGAACCATAGGTAAAGGATGGAGAGGTCAGGAAGTAAAAGAGGCTTTAAAGAAATATAAAGCAGTATACTTTGCTGCTTACGGTGGAACGGCAGCGCTTTTATCTAAACATATTACAAAGGTAGAAATGGTAGCATACGAAGATTTAGGGCCGGAGGCAATCAGAAAGCTATATTTTGAGAATTTTCCTGTAATTGTTGCTAATGATATATATGGTGGAGATGTTTTTGAAGAAGGTCAAAAGAAATATAGAAAATTAGTGATTTAAGTTCAATTATAAATATTGAATATGTAGGGGTGAGAAATTAGGGATTTTTATAAAATTTAGATGAAGGAATCCTTGGGACTAAGGTCCTCGGGATGACATAGAAAGGTTGAATGATAAGCATCAGAGAAAGGTAACCTTATTTGTCATTCTGCAGCCGGCGAAGAATCTCCTCTTTTATTAAATTTCTCACTCGACGTATTTTTTTAATATTAAGAATTTTAAAAATCATTGATATATAGAATTTTTAGCTTAGCTTTTATTAATTAAGACCATTGAGGAAAAGGTGGAATGCAGGTTATACCGATAGATTTTCTTGAAGTTTTGGAAGAGCTGGACCCAAAAACAAAAAATGCAATTATAAAACTTGTAAAGTTTTTGGGCGAAACTGTAAAAAGAGAAGACTTTGTAGAGCTAAAAACAGAGGTTGAAAAGCTTACTATATCAGTAAAAGATTTAACAACGTCAGTAAAAGAGCTTACAGAGAATCAAAAGAAGTTAGAAGAAAAATTTCAGCAGTTAGTTGAGACACAAAGGCAGACAGAGGAAGAATTAAATAAACTTACTGGAAGGATTGAACAGTTAACCGAAAGATTAGACCAGCTCACAGAAAGGGTTAATCAACTTGTAGAAGCTCAAAGACAAACAGAAGAAAGATTAAATAAGCTTACTGAAAGGGTTGAACAGTTAACAGCATCAGTAAAAGAACTTACAGAAAATCAAAAGAAGTTGGAAGAAAGACTCGTTAAAGTTGAAGAAGGTATAAAACTAACAAGAAAAGAAGTTGGCGGACTGGCCCATACTGTTGGATACACATTAGAGGATAGAGCTTATAAATCTCTACCAAAACTATTGAAAAAAGACTTTGATATAGATATAGAAGGAAAACTTATAAGAACTTACTTAGAGTTAGGCAAAGAAAAGTTTATTGAAGTTAATATTTTTGGAAAAGGAAGACAGAAAGATAAACAGGTTGTAATCATAGGCGAAGGTAAAAGTCAGCTTAAAAAGACAGATGTAGATAAGTTTTTGAAAACGATTGAAATGATTAAAGGTTTTTTTGCTGAGAAGATTATACCTATAATGATTACTTATCAAACATTGCCACAAGTAGATAGATATGCAGAAGAAAAAGGAGTAAAGATTTACTACTCATATGACTTTGACTAAATCAATACAAGGAGGTTGACGTAGATGAAAGTCCATGAACATCAGGCAAAAGAGATTTTTAGAAAGTATGGTCTACCGGTACCAAGAGGTTATCCGGCTTTTGATGTTAAAGAGGCTGTTGAAGCAGCAGAAGAGCTTGGAACATGGCCGGTTGTTGTGAAAGCCCAAATTCACGCAGGCGGTAGAGGAAAAGCCGGTGGTGTTAAACTTGCAAAATCTATAGAAGAGGTTCAACAAATAGCATCAGAGTTACTTGGTAAAAAGCTTGCTACATTCCAAACAGGACCGGAGGGTTTACCGGTTAGCAGATTATATATAGAAGAAGCTACAGCAATAGACAAAGAGTTCTATGTGGCTATTACACTTGACAGAAGTAAATCTAAGCCAATTATCATGGTTTCTGCTGCTGGTGGTATGGAAATAGAAGAAGTAGCAGCAACAAATCCGGAGGCAATTATTACCCAAACAATAGAACCATTCATAGGATTAAGAAGCTATCATGCAAGAGAGCTTGCTTTAAAACTTGGTCTTCCAAAAAATCTATTAAACAAAGCTGCATCAATTTTTACAACTCTTTATAAGATTTATATAGAGTTAGATGCTTCAATGGTTGAAATAAATCCATTAGTTTTAACAAAAGATGGAAATATTGTTATTCTTGATGCAAAAATAGAGTTTGATGATAACGGATTGTTTAGACATCCAGAAATTATGGAAATGGACGACCCGACTCAAATTTCGCCGTTAGAAGTAGAAGCTAAAAAATTCAACTTAAACTACATAAAATTAGATGGAAATATTGCATGTATGGTTAACGGTGCAGGCCTTGCAATGTCAACTATGGACACAATCAAGCTTGCTGGTGGAGAACCTGCAAACTTCTTAGATGTGGGTGGTTCTGCAAACGCAACCCAAATAGCAAACGCATTTAAAATAATCCTCTCAGACCCTAACGTAAAAGCAATATTTATAAATATTTTTGGTGGTATTTTAAGATGTGATAGACTTGCAGAGGGTATTATCACTGCTGCAAAAGAAGTATCTATAAACGTTCCTGTAATCGTTAGAATGGAAGGAACAAACGTAGAACTTGGTAAAAAGATGCTTCAAGAATCAGGATTGCCATTAATTACTGCTGATACAATGTGGGAAGGTGCATTAAAAGCAGTAGAAGCAGCAAATAAACAACAGTAAGGAGGTTAAGATGAGCGTATTAGTAAATAAAAATACAAAAGTAATTGTTCAAGGAATAACCGGAAGAGAAGGAAGCTTTCATGCTACACAATGTAAAGCATACGGAACACAGGTTGTAGGTGGAGTTACTCCCGGTAAAAAAGGTGAAAATGTAGAAGGAATACCTGTATTTGATACTGTAAATGAAGCAGTTAAAGAAGCTGGGGCAGACTGTTCACTAATCTTCGTTCCACCGCCATTTGCAGCAGATGCAATTTTAGAAGCAGTGGATGCAGGAATAAAAACAGTAATCTGTATTACAGAGGGTATCCCGGTTAATGATATGCTACCTGTAAAACAGTACATCAAAAAATACTATCCGGACACAGTTTTAATAGGACCAAACTGTCCGGGCGTAATCACACCGGGAGAGGCAAAAATTGGAATTATGCCTGGTCATATCTTTAAAAAAGGCAACGTTGGAATAGTTTCAAGAAGTGGAACATTAACATACGAAGCGGCATATCAGCTTACAACAAGAGGAATTGGTCAATCAACGGCTGTAGGTATTGGTGGAGACCCAATTCCGGGAACAGTTTTTGCCGATGTTTTAAAATGGTTTCAAGATGACCCAGAAACTGAGGCAATCGTTATGATTGGTGAAATCGGTGGAACAGCAGAAGAAGAGGCTGCAGAATTCATAAAATCTTATGTTAAAAAACCGGTTGTTGCATATATAGCAGGGGTAACAGCACCACCAGGAAAAAGAATGGGACATGCCGGAGCTATTATTTCCGGTGGAAAGGGAACAGCAGCAGAAAAATACAAAGCTTTAGAATCTGCAGGAGCAATAACGGTTAAAAACCCATCAATAATTGGAGAGACTGTAGAGAAAATTCTAAAAGGAAATTAATAAATTCATCCCGAGGCTGTAAAGCCGAGGGATCACTTTTTATATAAAAATAAGTTTAAGATTATGAAAATTAATAATTTTGTGATGATTGTCAGTTAAAAAAATAAAACAGCGTTATAAAATTCTTGACAAGAAAATAAAACAATGTTATATTTTTTTAAAATTTGAATAAGGTTATAAAACTCAAGTAGGAGGATTTAGCGATGGCTTTTGATTTAACAATTAAGTTTGCAGGTGAAGGTGGAGAAGGTGTCATCTCTGCTGGTGATTTTACAATGAGAGCGGCAACGTACTTAGGTCTTGAAGTTGTTACTTTTAAAAGCTTTCCGGCAGAAATTAAAGGTGGTTATGCACTCTCTCAAGTTAGAATGTCTGATGAAAAAATCTTATCTCAAGGTGATGGATTTCAAATACTTTTTGCATTCAACGGTGAAGCTTATGAAGTAAATAAACCACTTTTAAAACCCGGAACGGTTCTCGTTTGGGACGGACCAGAAGGTGGAGATTTTGAACCAGAATTTGACTGGTTAGAAAAACAAGGCGTTATAGCTTATGCTGTTCCTATGTCTAAGCTTGCAAAAGAAGAAGTTGGTGCATACATTACAAAAAATATGGTAGCTCTTGGTGCAGCATCTGAATTGTTTAATATTCCAATAGATGTTTATAAAGAGCAAATCGTTTCTAAATTCTCTAAAAAAGGACAAGATGTAGTAGACCTAAACTTTAAAGCTTTAGACGCTGGTATTAACTGGGTCAAAAATAATATCAAAAAGATAGACCCTTACAGATTGCCAGAAAGAATGCCAAGAAAAGATGTTATCATCCTTGAAGGTAACGAAGCAATAGCTCTTGGTGCAGCAGTAGCTGGCTGTAAAGTTTTTGCTGCATATCCAATTACACCAGCAACAACAGTTGGTAACTATTTATCAGAAATAATCTTAAAAGCAAACGGTTATGTGTACCAAGCTGAAGATGAAATTTCTTCGATGGCTATAGTAATTGGTGCGTCTTTCTCAGGCGTAAAAGCAATGACTGCAACATCTGGGCCCGGTGTATCTTTAATGCAAGAGCTAATAGGTCTTGCATCAATGGCAGAAATTCCAGCTGTTATCGTAGATGTTCAAAGAGGTGGACCATCAACCGGTATGCCAACAAAACACGACCAAGCAGATTTATACGCAGCCGCAATAGGTGGTCATGGTGATGGTCAAAGAATCGTCATAGCACCTACAAACGTTGAAGAAAACTTCTATCTAACAGTTGAAGCTTTCAACCTTGCGGAAAGATATCAATGCCCTGTATTATTCTTAACCGATGCATCATTATCTTTAAGAGCAGAAGCAATTCCAACACCAAACATTAAAGAAATTCAATCAAAATTAATCAACAGACCATTGATTACAAAAGATATGAACGTTGATCCAAATGAAATCTTAAGATACAAAGTTACAGAAACTGGAATTGCACCAATGCTTGCTCCGGGTGTATCTCCAAAGCCATATGCAGCAACTGGATTAGAGCACGGCGAAGACTCATCCCCAAGAACAAGACCAGACGTTAGAGTAAAAATGATGGAAAAAAGATTTAAAAAGCTTCAAAATATAGAAGATGAGAACCAACATCTTATAGAGTGGGATCTTGGAGATTTACAAGAGGGCGAAAAAGCTGATATCTCTGTAATAGCATGGGGATTAACAGCATCTATCACAAAAGAAGCTGTTCAAAGATTAAGAAAGAAAGGTTATAAAGTGGCTGCACTTTATCCAAAACTCTTGTATCCTGTTCCGGCTAAAGCTATTGAAAAAGTTGCAAGCATGTCTGATATTACTCTTGTACCTGAAGCTAACTATACAGGTCAATTTGCAAGATTTATTAGAATGTTTACAAATGTAAGACCAGTTCAATTCAATGTTTACAGAGGAGAGCCATTTATACCTGCAGAAATTGAAGCTAAAATTGAAGAGTTAGTAGGAAGCAAAGTTAATGCTTAAAAATTTTTAACAGGAGGTAAGTAGAAATGTCATACCGATTTGTAAGATTACAAGAAAAATTAGAACCAAAGGATTATAGAAGTAATATAGAGCCAACATGGTGTCCTGGTTGTGGAGACTTTGGAGTTGTTAGTGGACTTGCAAAGGTTTTTAGCGAAGAACAATTTGACCCAACAGCTTTAACACTCGTTTCAGGAATTGGATGTTCGTCAAGATTACCTTTATGGATGAATGCTTTTGGAGTTCATACTTGCCATGGTAGGGCAATACCTGTTGCAGTTGGTGCGAGACTTGCAAAGCCAGAAGTTCCAGCAATTGTAACAGCTGGTGATGGAGATTTATTCTCTATTGGTATGGAACACTTTCCACACGCTGCGAGAAAAAACTTTGATTTGACTGTTGTTTGTATGGATAATAGAATGTACGCATTAACAAAAAACCAACAATCTCCAACTTCAAGAACTGGATACAAGGGTTCTTTAACACCTTATGGAAACATTGAAGAGCCAATGAATACAATAGCATTTGCAATTGCATGTGGAGCAACGTTTGTAGCTCAGACCTACTCAGGAAATCCAAAGCATGAAGCAGAAATCTTAAAAGCTGCTGTAGAACATAAAGGATTTTCTTTTGTAAACATATTATCTCCATGCCCAACATACAACAAGATAGATACATTCCAATACTACAAAGGAAGAACTATAGATATTAACAAAGACTTAGGTCATGACCCATCAGACTACGCAAAGGCTGTTGAGCTTGCATCCCATGCATTAGATCACGATAATGACCCTAATGCAAAAGTTCCACTTGGTATCTTCTTAAAGATTGAAAAACCTACTTTTGAAGACAAAGTCCTTGCATTGAAAGAAAAGTTTGGTGCTACTGACAATCCAGACTGGGATAAAATCTTAGAAAGATACAGACCATAACATATCTATATAGGCAGGTCTTCGTGCCTGCCTTGATTTTTTGATTTTCAACCCTTTTTCAAAACTCTACTAACAGAGATCACACCTGGCGTATTCTTTATAGATTTTAAAATTCCATTTAAATGCTCTTTATTTCTAACTTGAATTGTTAAATCTATGATTGCCTTACCAGATTTTAAAGTTTGAACACGAGCATTTGATATGTTTGATTTTGCATTGGCTACTGCATTAGAAACATTTGCAAGCATTCCGGGCTTATCTTCAGTAAATATTTTTATTTGAGAATTGTATAGATGATTTATATTTTTACCCCAAGCTACATTGATGATTCTTTCAGGCTCTGATTCTAAAACCGGTTTTATATTAGGACATTCTTTTCTATGAATAGCAATACCCTTTCCTTTTGAAACTATGCCATAAATTTCATCACCCGGGACTGGCATACAGCACTTTGATAAATGAGACAAAATATTTGATATTCCATCAACTTCTATCGTAATATCCGAAGCTGTTTTTTTGGTTTCTGATTTTGTTTCTGTATCTTCTTTATCTTCCCTTAAAAGTCTAATCACTTTTGCAGGTGAGATTTTTCCATCACCAAGAGCAGCTAAAAAGTCTTCGAAGGTTTTATAATTATATTTTTTTAATATTCTATTTCTTTCTTCTTCTGTTAATGTGCTCAATTTTTTATTAATCTTCTTTAAAAATTTATCTAATAACTTTTCTCCAAACTTAATTGACTTTTCTTTCTCAATCTTTGCTATATATTGCTTTATGTTTGTTTTTGCTTTAGATGTGACTACAAAATTAAGCCAATCTCTTGAAGGATTATGTCCTTCTTTTGTGATAATTTCTACAACATCGCCACTTTTTAGCTTTGTATCAAGTGGAACTAATTTACCATTTACTTTAGCCCCAACTGCTTTATGACCAACCTTTGTATGTATGGCATATGCAAAATCTACTGGAGTTGAACCTGATGGAAGTTTAATCAAATCGCCTTTTGGTGTAAATACATAAATTTCATCAAGTATTAGGTCATTACTAATATCGTTTATTATTTCGCTACTTGAATTTTCTTTTAATGTTTCTAACAGATTTTTAAGCCAAACAAATGTTTGTGCATCTTTTTCTGTTAAATCTTTTCCACCTTTATAAATCCAGTGAGCAGCTATTCCCTCTTCTGCTATTTTATGCATTTGGAAAGTTTTTATCTGTATCTCTACAAATCTTCCTTCTGGTCCTACAGCAGTTGTATGAAGTGCTTGATAAAAGTTAGATTTTGGAAGTGAGATATAATCTTTAAATTTACCCGGTACAGGCGTCCATATTGAATGAACGACCCCTAAGGCTAAATAACAGTCTTTTACATCTTCAACTAAAACTCTAACTCCAAAAACATCATAAACATCGCTTAATTTAAGGTTTTTTCTTAATGTTTTTTCATATATGCTGTATAGGTGTTTATATCTGTATTGTATTTCTGCTTTTATTCCATGCTGCTTTAAAGCATCTTTAAGAACCGGTATTACTTTTTCTGTGAGATATTTTTCATACTTTTCTTTTGAATGGGCAAAATATGTAGCAACTTTTTTATACTCTTCTGGATATAGATACATAAACGCAAGGTCTTCTAATTCTCTTTTTATATTCCAAAGACCAAGTCTGCTTGCTATTGGAGCATATATTTCAAGCGTTTCTTTGGCGATTCTTTTTTGTTTATCTTCTCTTAAATGCTGAAGTGTCTTCATATTATGAAGTCTATCTGCAAGCTTAACAAGTATAACTCTTATATCTTTTGCTGTTGATATAATTAATTTTCTAAAATTTTCATACTTTGCATCTTCTAAATTTTCAAACTGATACTTTCCGATTTTTGTAACACCATCAACAATTTCAGCAACCTTTTTACCAAATTTTTCTTCTATCTCTTCAAGGGTAGTATCCGTGTCTTCAACAATATCATGTAAAAGCGTAGAAATTATAGAAGTTTTATCTAATTTTAAATCTGCTATGGTTTTTGCTGCTTCTATTGGGTGAATATAATAAGGTTCTCCAGATTTTCTATACTGGTCTTTATGCTTTTCAATGACATAATCAATAGCATTTTCTATTTCTTGTTTTTCTTCTGGTTTTAGATAATCTATCTTATTTAAAAGCTCTTTTGCAGGTGCATCTAAGGTTTTCATTGCATTCCTTTTTAAAATATTTATTTTACAATGTATTTACGCTTCTTATTATAATATATCTATACGTCGGGAATTCAATAAAAATATGAGATTCTTCGCACGGCTTCAGAATGACATCATTCGGAAGTTCCTCGTCATCCTGAGGACGTAAGTCCGAAGGATCTCCTCTTTTAAAAAGTCAGAAAGTGAGTAGAGGCAATTCATGAATTGCCCATACAGTAAATAAGTGAGAGGTAAAAAGATCAGAGATTCTTTGCCGGCTTCAGAAATGACGATACTGATTTTTGTAAGCAGTCTCATACATTATATTTAGTGAAAAAGCTTAGATTTTTGCTGAATGTTTAGAACTTACAAATTTATATGTGAAATCTCATACTCACCTACTCACTTTTTTAATATATTCGATTTTCATTAAATCTAAGAAATAACTTGATTTTTTTGATTTTTAGTGTTAAATTAGTATAACATCGTTTTAATAAATTTTAAATTTTTAGGAGGTTAATTCCTATGACAACCGCAACAGATAAAGCTGTAAGAGAAATTAGATGGCACGGAAGAGGTGGTCAAGGTACCGTTACCGCTGCAAAAATGTTAGCTTCAGCTGCTATCATAAGAGGTAAATATGGTCAAGCAATGCCAGAGTTTGGTCTTGAAAGGTCTGGAACACCAGTTAAAGTCTCAACAAGAATATCAGATAATCCTATAAATACCAGAGCACCGGTTGACAGTCCAGAAATAGTAATTATAACAGACCCATCATTAATGTTTACTATAAGAGATATCATAGTAAGTGGTACAGATGAGAATACAATTTTTATAGTTAATACAAATTTCCCACCAGAAAAAGTTAGACAAATACTCGGTATACCAAATAACGAGCTTTGGATTGTTGACGCTTCAAAAATTGCGATGGAAGAGTTCGGAAGAAACATTCCAAACACTGCAGTTTTAGGAGCTGTAGCAAAAGCCACAGGTTTGGTAGACTTAGAAGCTTTAGAGCAAGAGATCACTGAAGCATTTGGTGCAAGTTCTAAATTAAGAAACGTTCTTGAGCAAAATCTTAAAGCATTAAGAAGAGGATATGAGGAAGTTTATAAAGCTTAATTAATTTCAGGAGGTTAATTGTTATGTATGAATTAAAAAAATGGTTTGAAATACCGATAGGCTCTATAGTCGCAGAAGCCGGGTCAAGTATGATTAATAATACTGGTTCTTGGAGAATGCTCAGACCTGTATTAAATACAGAAAAATGCACGAACTGTTTAATCTGCTGGATTTTTTGTCCAGATGATAGTATTCCCGTTAATAGAGAGCAAAGATTTGAAACAGATTTTATATATTGTAAAGGATGCGGAATTTGTGCCGTTGAATGTCCTTATGACGCATTAGAAATGGTTCCAGAAATGGAAATTAAGTTAAAAGAGCTTGAGTAATTATAGGAGGATATAAACATGCCAACAAAAGTAATCGCGTTAACAGGTAATCAGGCTGCAGCTGAAGCAATGAGGCAAATTAACTTTGATGTAGCTGCAGTTTATCCAATATCTCCACAAACAGAATTAATGGGATTTTTTGCAGAATATGTTGCAAATGGTGAAGTAGATACAGATATGGTTGCTGTAGAAGGCGAACACTCAGCAATGGCTGCATGTATCGGTGCTGCAGCAGCCGGAGCAAGAGTAATAACAGCTTCGGCAGGTCCGGGTATTGCGTATATGGTTGAAAACTTATACATAGCTTCTGGTATGAGATTACCAATAGTTTTAATTGACGTTAATAGAGCATTATCCGCTCCTTTATCTATCCACTGCGACCATGCGGATTCAATGCTAACAAGAGACACAAGCTGGATTTCTATTTTCTCAGAAAATGCTCAAGAGGCATATCACAATCTTATTATGTCTGTAAAAATCGCAGAAAAAACAATGTTCCCAGTAATTGTTAACTATGATGGATATATAGTTTCTCACTCTATCGAGAACGTGGAAGTCCTCGATGATGAAACAGTAAGAAATTTTGTAGGACCATCCGGCATCCACAGAATCCCTTATCCATTGCTAGATGTATCTAAACCTGTAACTTATGGAGCAACCGCACAGCCAGACTATTACACAGAATGTAAATATCAACAACACGTAGATTTCTTAAAAGTATACGATATTTTCAGAGAAGTTGCACAAGAGTTTGAATCCATCAGCGGAAAATATTATGATTTCATAGAAGAGTATATGACGGATGATGCAGAGTACATTGGAATTTCCATGGGTTCTTCTTTTGGTACATTGAAAGATGCAGTTAATGCACTAAGAGCACAAGGTAGAAAGGTTGGAGCTATTAAAATTAGATTATACAGACCATTCCCTGTAAAAGAGGTAGCAAGAGCTTTATCTAATGCTAAGGGTGTTGCTGTATTTGATAGAGCAGACTCTTTTGATGGAATTGGCGGTCCATTGTTTAAAGATATTGCATCTGCAGTATTCCATAATCAAAATAGACCATTAATCCACAATTTTATTTATGGTTTAGGTGGTAGAGAAATTCATGAAGAAGAATTTATGAAAGCCTTTGATAGAGTTGAAAGACTTGAAAAAGGCGTTGAATCAAGAGATTATTTAGTAGAATACTTACAAGCGAGGGCGTAATCATGGCAAAAAAAGTAACCATTCAAGTATTAGCAGATTTAGCTCAAGAAAGAGAGGAAAAATATCATTCTCATAATCCATTGGCTCCTGGTCATAGAATGTGTATCGGCTGTGGTATTCCACCAATTGTTAACGAAGTGTTATTAGCTATTGATAAGCCAGTAGTAGTATCAACTGCAACAGGTTGCCTTGAAGTTACAACAGGAGTATATCCATATACAGCATGGAATACGCCATGGATTCATGTTAACTTTCAGTCTGCGGCGGCTGTAATTGGCGGTGTAGAAGCTGCTTATAAAGTTCTTAAAAAGAAAGGTTTGATTGATGAAGATATAGAGTTTGTTGCATTTGGTGGTGATGGTGGAACTTACGATATTGGATTCCAATCATTATCTGCAGCAGCAGAAAGAGGTCATAACTTCCTTTACGTTTGCTATAACAACGAAGGGTATCAAAACACAGGATACCAAAAATCTTCTGCAACGCCTATTGGTGCATATACTAAAACAACTCCGGTTGGTTCTGCTAAAGTAGGAAAGCAAGAGCCAAGAAAAGACTTGACTATGATTATGGCTGCACATGGTATACCTTATGTAGCTCAAGCATCTCCTCATATCTATAGAGATTTAACAAGAAAAGTTAAAAAAGCTTTAACTTTTAAAGGTCCAAAATTTATTAACACACTTCAACCTTGTACTCTTTCTTGGAGATTTGCTCCAGAAGATACAATGAGACTCGCAAAGCTTGCTGTTGAAACAAGATACTGGCCAGTGTATGAAGTAATCAATGGTAAATACTGGAAAGTCAACATTAAACCAAAAAGACCAAAACCAATTGAAGAGTATATCTCAGCTCAGCCAAGATGGAAACACGTATTAAAATATCCAGAAATCGTTGAAAGAATTCAAAAAGAAATAGATGATAAATGGAACCATCTATTAGCTTTAGAAGAAATGTCTAAAGCACTTGCTGAGAAAGAAGGAATAGATTACGAAGCACTTTTCGCAAATCCTGAAGACAATAAAGAAGGTCAATAATCGAAGAGGGGGTTACTGCCCCCTTTTTTCTTTTTCAATCCTTTGAATTTTTTCTTCTAATTCAAGTAAATCTGTTTTTGGTTTTTCAACATCTTTAAAACTTCCTCTTAAGAATAAAGCAACAATGATTGAAAGAAAACCCAATAGCGTCGCCAATCTTGCAAAAACTACCACGACAAAAGGTCCTAAGTCTGAGCCTTCAGTAAATTCTTGAACAGTTCTAATAACGATTGCAGTTCCAACAGAAAAAATTATAGCTAAAACGATTACTAAGATGATAACTTTTTCACTTTTTCTCATTTCCATCACCCTCTGATATAATATATCTCAATTTGTAGATTTCAAATTTCTGAGGTTACCAACATGGCGGAAAAAGTCTTTATAAACGGAAAAGAGTTTGAGCAAAAAAATCTGATTAGACCTCTTATGTATGGAGAAGGGGTTTTTGAAACCTTTAGATACAAAGAAAAACTGCCAAAATACATAGACTACCACTTCGAAAGACTAAATAAAGGTTGTGAGATTTTAAATATTCCTAAAATAACAAAGGAAGATTTTCTTTTTTATATAGAAGATGCAGTAAGTAAATCAGAAGTTAAAGATTTATACGTAAAAATAATTATATTATCGGAAGGAAACTCTTATTTTCCATTAAAGCCTTATGGAAAAAATGTTATAGTCATTACTAAGCCATATGAACCAATAAAGGAAGAGATAAGACTTACAGTTTCACCTTACAAAGTCCATTCTTCAGACCCACTTTTAAAAATCAAATCTACTAACTATCTAAGAAACATCCTGATAAAAAGATATGCAAAAGAAAATGGATTTTTCGATTGTGTTATTTTAAATGAAAATAACTTTATTACAGAAACATCTTCAGCTACTATTTATTGGATAAAAGGAAGGTATTTATATACTCCATCTCTTGATAACGGTGTTTTAGATGGTGTTTCAAGAAAGGTTATTCTACAAGAAGCAAAAACACAAGGTTTTATAGTTGTAGAAGGAAGATTCACATTAAAAGACATTAAAGAAGCAGACCTAATATTTATCAGTAATGCTTTGCATGGTTTGATGAAAGTTAAAGAAATTAATATATAAAACCGAAACATACCTTAGGTGAGAAATTAGTGGTTTTTATAGAATTTAAAGAGGAGATCCTTCGGACTTACGTCCTCAGGATGACAGCGAAAGGTTGATTAATAAGTATTATAGGAAGGGTAACTTTGTTTGTCATTCTGAGCGAAGCGAAGAATCTCCTACTTTTATTGAGTTTTTCACCCGGTTATTAAAGAAATAATATACAAAACCGAAACATTTGTAGATAAGACTTATTGAGGAGTTAAGAATCTTGAGATATATAATCTTTCTTTTATTATTGATTTTTAGTTTTTCTGCATATTCTTCAGAAATTTTAAAGTATCAATTTGAGTCTATAATTAGGGATATAAACAATGAAAATGATGCAAAGGTTGGAATATTTATAAAATCTCTTTCTGAGGATGATTTTACATATATGTACAATTATAGAAATCCATTTATTCCTGCTTCTAATCAAAAACTTATAACAACTATCTCTGCAATAGCAAATTTATCCCCAGATTTTAAGTACAGAACAACCCTTGCCACAAATGGTAATGTTAAAAATGGAACATTGTATGGAAATTTATATCTAATTGGTGGCGGAGACCCATCGCTAACAGTCCAGGATTTAGAAAATATGGTTAAAAAACTGAAAGAGTATGGAATAAATAGAGTTGAAGGAAATCTTATAGGTGATAATTCATATTTTTCTGAAGAAGGTACAGGTCAAGGGTGGCCTGAAGATGATTTAAACTACTGTTTTACAGCAAGATTTAGCGGACTTTCAGTAAATGAAAACTGTTTAAGAATTTCGGTTAATATAAAAAACGGTAAAGTTTATGTTTCTATGAATCCTTTAAATAACTATTATCAAATCGTAAATAATATAGAGTTTTCAAAAAAAGCTGGAAATGTAATTTTAAGAGTTGAAGGTAATAGATTAATTTTAGAAGGTAAAGTTTCTTCAAAAAGGAGTTTAAATTTAGAATTTTCTATTCCGGTTAATCATCCATCAATATTTACTCTATCAGTTCTATCAAAAATTTTAGATGAAAATGGAATTAAAGTTTCAGGAAAAATGTATTTAGGAAAGGCTGCATCATACAAATATTTTGTTATTCACCAGTCAAAACCGTTAAGAGAGTTAATCAAAAAAGCAAACAAGGACAGTAATAATTTTTATGCAGAGCAAATTTTTAGAACGATAGGTAAGGAAGTTTATGGAGTAGGAAGTACATACGCATCAGCAAGAGCAATCATAGATACATTAAGAAAAATGCATGTAGCAACTGAAAATATACGAATTTACGATGGAAGTGGACTATCAAAATATAACTACACTACTCCAGAAGCTTTAGTTAAAGTTTTAGACTATATATACAAAACTCCTTATTTCTATGATTTTTTTGAATCTTTAGCAATCTCTGGAGTAGATGGAACTTTAAAACACAGATTAAATGACCAATCTTTGAAAGGAAGAATAATAGCCAAAACGGGTTATATTAAAAAAGTTAAGAATCTATCTGGTTATGTAAAGGCTTCCAACGGCGAAGTATTTGTTTTCTCTATCTTAGTTAATGATTTAAAAACTACGGAGATAGCTAATAAACTTCAGGAAAAAATTTGTAGCATCCTTGCTCAATATCCACATATGGTTGGAATTGGTAAGTTGAATACAAATAACAAAATTAGATAGATTTTGCTTTTTAAGAGTAATTAATCAAGACCATTTAGTCTTAGGTTTTTTGATTATCAAGCATCAAAGAAAGGTTGACTTTTTGCTCATTCTCCAGCCGTACGAAGAATCTCCTGTTTTTCTTACCTCTCACTTATTCACTTACTCACTTTCTCACCTTTTTAAAAGAGGAGATCCTTCGGCTTACAGCCTCAGGATGATACGGAAAGGAAGCTTGCAAGAATTTTGGAACACTCTTAAACATATGAATTTCTCACTAACCTACCATTTCTTTTAACGTATTTTCTACTTCCACTAAATAACCTTTTCTTACACTATCATCTACATATGGAACGCTGTAGAAAAATTTTATTTTTATGAAATCAATCCCGCAAAATCTAAAAATCTCCTCAAAAGTTTTACTTAAACATTTATCAAAATTATCTCTTTTATATTCTTCTTCACTACCACCAAAGTTTGCAAAAATAACAACTTTTTTACCTTTCAAAAGACCTTTTATCTCATCACCTTCCATAACATAAGCAAAACCATAAGAGAAGACTCTATCTATGTACCCTTTTAAGATTGCAGGCATGTTATACCACCAAATAGGATAAACTAAAACAATCAAATCTGATTTGCTTATAATTTCTTGTTGCTTTTTAACATCTTCTGAAGCAGTCCCTTGCTGAATGTTTTCAAAATCTTTTGCAGATAGAATAGGATTAAAGTTTATGCTGTAAAGGTCTACCACTTCCACGTTAAAACCATTTTTTGATAAAAAATCAAAAGCTGTTTCTTTTATAGCATTTGAAAAGCTTTTTGGATTTGGATGTGCGTATAGTATAACTGCGTTTTTCATCTTTCACTCCTTTTTAATCAGTTATTTTAACATCTCTTTTAAATGGGCTGTTGTTTGGTGTGTATTATGACACTTAGAACAGTTATTCATAGATATCCAGCTTAGGTTTTTATAAACTTCCTGCTTGTTTTTGCTTTGCAGGGCTTTTGATAGAAGGTCTAACTTTTCATTGAGCTCCTTGCCTTGATAAATTTCTACAGACATTTTGTTAGTATGACAATCATTGCAGCTTTGAGATAAAGATTTTAATCTTTTAACAAAATTATTTCCTTCTGCTATAGCTTTTTCTGGTTTATTATCTTCTAAATAAATTCTTATCTTTTTCATAGAATCTGTCATCTTTTTCATGTAATCTTCAAACTCTAAATTACTTCTGCTAACAGGGTCTTCTAAATTTACTAAACTGAAAGATGGATAATGATACATAATTTTGGTGGCAATCTGTTGCTTTTGATGACATTGAGCACAAGATTTTCCGACTATATCAGCATTTAGCTTTACCTTATCAAAATTTTTCTCTTTAACAGCATTCACAAGCTGGTCTATTTCAGATTTCTTCAAGGCTTTATCGTACTCCGGAACAAGCTTTCCGATGTTAAGATAATTTTCTCTCAAAATATTTGCCCATTTTAAAGCATTATTCCAATCATTTTCTTGAATGTTTACAAACATACCTGTAAAAGCTGTAGACATTGCATGCATAGAGTTTAAAAATTCAAACTTGTTAGAAGTAGGAGGAAAGTATTTACTCAGTGTTTGAGGTGGTTTTTCTAACTTTATTTCTTGAGCAAAAGACACTGATGCTAAAACTAAAGCTGAAACGATTACCTTTTTCATAGCAAGCCCCTTTTAAAAGTTTTTTAGCCTTATGTTATAATGATAATTGTAATTAGTAAAAATTTCAAATAAATGATGAAATTCATATTTTAGAAATTGATAGAATAAGATAATTATATACCTTAGGTGAGAAATTAGTGGTTTTTATAGAATTTAAAGAGGAGATCCTTCGGACTTACGTCCTCAGGATGAAAAGGAAAGTGGAAAAGTGGAAGAGGGTAGGGGCGATTCATGAATCGCCCTTACAAAAGTAAAGTTGTTACTCTGCAGCCATGCGAAGAATCTCTTACTTTTACTGAATTTCTCACCCGACATATTGATAGAATAAGATAATTATATTGACTTTTAAATAATCAGGAGGATATCATGTCAGAAATAAAGCCAGAAATTTTAGAAAAAATGATAAAATTTGCAAATAACTTTGCTGAAAAATCAGGTACTGTGCCAAATCCTAATGAAGAAGTAAGAATGGCTGTAATTCAAGGATTGGCAGCTCATGTCCAGGAGCTTGGAAAACCACTTTGCCCTTGTAATTTTTATCCAAATAAAGAAGAGGAAGTTAAAAAAAGAAGATGGATTTGTGCTTGTGATGAGATGCAAATATTTAAATACTGTCATTGTCTTTTATTTACAACGCAGGAAGGAGTGCCAATAACAGAATACTTACCAGAATGGCATGAAGGCAGGCAAATTTACGGTCTTGTAAAAGACCCAACTCCAGATAAGGGAAGAGCTTTATCTAAGGTAGAGAATATCATTGAAAACCTAAAAGAATTTGTTAAAGAGCATGGATTAGACATTCCAGAAGAAGAAATCGTAAAGTTTGCCCAAGAAACGGCGAAAAAGAAATAAATAGCCTAAATTTTTGGAAAAAATTAAAATGGTTTGTAAGGTAGAAGAAAAAATCAATGAAGAAGGAAATTTAGACAAAAAAGATTTAGAACTAATTTATGAGATTGTACGTAGACAATTGAAGTTTATGATCAAATATAACATTCTAATGATACCTAAAAACTTCTCCATTTTATTTAGAATTTTCTGCAATATTATTGAAAACAATAGAAATGTATCTGAAAGAGATATATTAGCTATGTATAAAGCTGATTTAAACGATTTAGAGATGAGTCGGTTAGATGAAAAACTCTTAGAAATTGAATCAAGAAAAGATATTACAGACAAATTGGAATTAATAGCTGAAGAAATAGATGAAAAAGTTTTCCAAATTCTTGAGGTAATGAACTTACATCAAGAAAACATAGCAAAACATGAGAATATTATAAAAGAAAATGAAGATTCAAAATTTTTAACTATTTTAGAGCATTTAAAAATGTTAAAACAGCAAAATGACAGATTAATGTCTAAGCTTGAAGAATATCATAAAGAGATAATAAGATTAAATACAGAGCTTAAAGTTGTAAAACAGGAAGCAACCTTGGATTTTCTTACTAGTCTTGTAAACAGAAGAAGTTTTGATAGAGCTTTAAATGATTTAATTAAAGATTTTAACGAGAAAAAACTCCTTTTACACTTATTTTATTGGACTTAGATAATTTTAAACAAATTAATGATAAATTTGGACATCCGGCAGGAGATTTAGTTTTAAAAGAAGTTTCAAATTTACTACGTACTTATTTAAGAGCAAATACAATAATAGGAAGGCTCGGTGGAGAAGAATTTGGAATTATATTGCCAAATGTCACTTTAGAAAATGGTAAAAATGTAGCTGAAAGAATAAGAAATGTAATTGAAAATCATGAGATTAAGTACGATGGTAAAGTTATAAGAATCTCTGCAAGTTTAGGAGTTACTCAAGTTAAAGAGGGTGATACAATTGATACTTTATATAGAAGAGTTGATGAGGCATTGTATCAAGCAAAAAGAGATGGAAAAAATAAGGTAATTGTTGCTGAGTAAAGTTTATTAGTTTTTATTTTATTCATTACTCACACTAAAACTTGCACCATTTTTAATTAATTCTCTTCCTAATCTTCTTGCCATTTCTTCATCTTTACCCGGTTCTCTTCCTGCCCTTGTTAAATAACCACCTGCCATAAGACAGTTAGCAACCTCAAAAGCAATATCATGATAATCTTTTAAATTTAGCTCTCTACCACCACACAACCTAATCTCAGATTTTGGATTAAATAATCTAAACAACGCAATAATTTTTAAGCATCTTAAAGGTGTTAAATTATGCTTATCTCCAAGAGGTGTTCCAGGAATTGGGATTAAAAAATTTAACGGTATTGAATCTACTTCTAAATCTCTATAAGTCATTGCCAAATCTATAATGTCTTCGTCAGACTCCCCCATGCCAAAAATTCCACCTGTACAAGTAGATAAACCAACCTTTTGAATCTTTTTAATCGTTTTATACCTTTCCTTCCACGTATGAGTAGAAACAATTTTCGAAAAATATTTTTCAGATGTTTCTAAATTATGATTTATTCTATCCACTCCAGCAACTTTTAACTTGTCTAAATCTTTTTCATCAACTGTTCCAAGTGAGCAGCAAACCTTTATTGGATAAGTTTTTTTAATCTCCTTTATAGCATCTGCTATTTTATCCACTTCTTCCTTAGAAGCCTTCCTTCCACTAACAACTATACAGTATCTATTAGCATTTATAGCAACAGCTTTTTCTGCACCTGCAAGCATTTCATCTTTACTAACTAATCCATAAGCATTGATAGGTGTTTTATAATGTGAGGATTGGGCACAAAATGAGCAATCTTCTGTACAAGCTCCGTTTTTAGCATTTATCAGACTGCAAAACTCCATCTGATTTTTAAAAAAATACTTTCTTACTTTTGAAGCTTCTTCAACAAGGTCCATTACTAACTCATCAGGAATCGATAGAATTTGAAGCCCTTCTTCTTTTGTAAGCTTTTCTCCGGATATTACTCTTTCTGCAAGATTATTTAAAATTTCCATTATTTCCTCTCGTTAACCTAATTTTACAGAAAAGTTTACATTAAAAAAAATGACTTTTCAAGTTAAAATGTGAGAAGGTAAAGAGTGAGGAATAAGTTAGAGGCGATTCATGAATCGCCCCTACACATCACCCGTCATTTTTATCCTAAAAACTTAAATCCGAAGAATCATATTATAAAGTGAAAAACTCTTTATTATCCTGTAAAAAAGCCAAGTTTGAAATATTTTTCAGTGTGATAAAATTATGTATTTGATATTTTATTTGAGGTTAAAAAATGCAACACCTTACACCTGAGCAAATAGAGGAGCTTAAAAATATCTTACTTGAATGGAGAAATCAGCTGATAGAAGATACAAAAAGAAACACAGGAGAAGCTCTTTCATTCGAAGGTGCTGATGAGATGGAAAGAGCAGAGGCTGAGACTTCAAGAATCTTAACACTTCGCAATCTTGACAGAGAAAGAAAGCTTTTAAAAAGAATAGAACAAACCTTACAAAAAATAGAGTATGGCGTTTATGGAATATGTGAATCATGCGGTGCCGAGATTCCATACGAAAGATTGAAAGTAAGACCTATTGCTTCTTTATGTATAAAATGTAAAGAAAAACAAGAAGAGGAAGAAGAAAAATGAGAGTAAAGCTTACAGATAGAGACGCTTTAGTTGTAGTTGATATGCAAAATGATTTTATGCCGTATGGAGTTTTGCCTGTAAAAGATGCTGACAAAATCGTTCCAACGATAAACAAATACATAGAAAAATTTGAAAATAAAGGACTTCCTGTTTTCTTTACAAGAGATTGGCATCCGGAAAATCATATATCTTTTAAAGGATTTGGCGGAATATGGCCTCCTCATTGCGTTCAAAATACAGAAGGTGCAAAGTTTCATCCAGACTTAAAAATTCCATTAGACAACAAATTTATCATTTCAAAAGGTTTTTTACAAGATTTTGATGCTTACTCAGGTTTTCAAAATACAGTTTTAGATAGCTTATTAAAAGAAAGAGGAATAAAAAGAATATTTGTTTGTGGTGTGGCAACAGATTTTTGTGTAAAAAACACAGCTATTGGCGGTGTAAATCTTGGATATCAAGTATTTTTACTAACTGATGCGATTAAGCCGGTTTTTGAAGATAAAGAGAAAGAAGTGATAGACAGTCTTTTAGAAAAAACAGTTGTAGCAGTAGAGCTTGAAGATTTAGAATGATGGATATAAACTACATCACACAAGAAAATCAGCTTGAAAGTCTAAAAGTATTACAAGATACGCCTTATCTGTATTTAGATACAGAAGTAATGATAAAAGATTTTGAAAACATAGATTTTTTCAATGATAAAATCAGGCTTATTCAAATTGGTGATGAAGAGAATACTTTTGTCATTGACTTACTAAAGATAAATCCTGAAGTGGTTAAAAATCATATTCAAAACCTGATAGAAAATAAAGGAATTATCGGACATAACTTAAAGTTTGACTTAAAATTTTTAAAAACAAATTTGAACATACTCCCAAAAATCGTTTTTGATACTATGATAGCATCTCAGATATTGGCAAAAGGAGACAGCAATCAAAGGCATTCTCTATCAGCATCTGCAAAAAGATTTGTCAGCTTAGATGTAGATAAAACATATCAAAAATCACCTTGGTGGGCAAAAGACCTTTCATCTGAACAGATAGAATACGCAGCAAAAGATATAGATACATTAAGACATCTTTTTAAAGAAGAGAAAAATCAATTAAATCAAGATAATTTGCATAAAAAGGCATCAGGAGAAACTTTTAAAGTTTTTGGTGTGATTAATCCGGTAGCAGCACTTGAAATGGCTTTTCTTCCGGCACTCGTAGAGATTGAACTCTCAGGCATTCCAATAGATGAAGAAGAGGCAAAAAAACTTCTAAAACAAAAAGAATCTGAATTTCAATCTGACTATATGAAATTTAAAATAAAAACAGGAGCAGACCCATTTTCTCCACAGCAGGTGGTAAACTATCTAACAAACAAACTTAAAATCAAATTACCAAAAACAGAAAAAGGTTCGTTTTCATCTCAAGATGTATTCTTAAAAGACTATGAAGATATAGAAGAAGTCAGACTGCTTTTAAAACTAAGAGCAGACAAAAAAATAATCGATAAAATCAAAGAGATATTACAATTTACAAGAAACGAAAGGGTTTACGGAGAGTTTAAGCAGATTGGAGCAGCAACAGGAAGAATGTCATCACTTCGTCCAAACCTTCAAAACATACCAAAAAATCTTAAATATCTGTTTAAACCTAAGGAAGGATATAAGTTTATAGTGGCTGACTACTCTCAGATTGAGCTAAGAATTGCTGCCCAGTATACAAAAGATGAAAACATGATTACCGCCTTTAATGAAGGTAAAGACCTACACAAGCTTACAGCTTCAATCATTACAGGAAAAAGTTATGATGAAATCACAAAGGAAGAAAGACAACTTGCAAAGGCTATAAACTTTGGTTTAATCTATGGAATGTCTCCAAAGTCGCTAGTAGAGTATGCAAAGGCTAATTATGGCGTCAGTATATCTCTTCAGGAAGCTAAAAAATTTCATGAAAATTATTTTAAATTTTACAAATCTTTTAAAGATTGGCATGACAAAGTTAAAGAACATCTTGATAAACACAGGTCTATTGAGCTTGAAACGTTGCTTGGTAGAAAGCTAATAGCATACAAATTTACAGACGCAGTTAACTATCCAATTCAAGGCTCAGGCAGTGATTTATTAAAAATGGCTGTTGTGTTTTTCTTTAAAGAAAGAAACGATTTAGATGCGAAGGTTGTTAACCTTGTTCATGATGAAATCCTGGTAGAAGTTGCTGCAAAAGATATAGAAAAGGCAAAAGAGGTTTTATCTTCATCTATGGAAAAAGCAGGAAAATTAATTTTAAAAGATGTTCCAGTTGCTTTTGAAATGGTTGTTTCTGATAGTTGGAATAAGGGGTAATGGAAACTGTCTATAAAGATGAAGCTATTGTTTTAAATAGAAAATTCGTAGGCGAAAAAGATTTAACTATTACTGTATACACAAAAAAATCCGGAAAAGAAAGCATATACATTCAAAACGGTCAGTATCTAAAAAATATGCCTTATTCAATACTTTCTCCATTTTGTTGGTTTAAAGCTGTGCTGATCAAAATAAAAGACAAGCTCATCATATCTGAGATAGACTCTTACAAGCAAATCGGCTACTACATAAGCCAAGATATAGAAAAATTTGAAGCAGGATTTAACATTATTAACTTTACATACAAGCTTGCACCACATCAAGATGAGAAAATCTTTATTCTTTTAAAAAAGAGTTTGTATTTTTTAACCATTTCTAAACTTCCAAAACTTCTTGAAATTTTGTTTCTTTTAAAGATAACCTACCTAAACGGAGAGCTTGATTTAAAGAGATTGGATTTAAACAGTAAAGAGTTTGATTTTTTAAAAGGTTTGATGGAAAAAAGCATAAAGGAAGCATCACAGATAGAGATAGAGAATGTAGAGTTTTTAGAGAGTTTACGAAGCAAGTTGATAAGGGAGTTGATTAGGGAGTAGGTAGGTTGTGATAAAATAATTGTTAAAATTTTTACAATACGTCGGGTGAGAAATTCAATAAAAACATGAGATTCTTCGCTTCGCTCAGAAATGACTGTGTGTATTTTTTTGAACAGCCTAACACTCTCGTAATTAAAACATAAGGCTACTTAATAGATTATAATTTTATATGCCAAAACTTCTCATACTACTTATAATCATCGCAGCTTGGATAATAAGCTTTTTATATCCATTTTTTAGAAATTTCCTTGATGAGCAAGAATTAGACCTAACCTATATTGGCTTACTTGGACTATTAATCTTTATTCCATTTTTAATAAAAAATCAAAGCCTGCCAAAAAATTGCCCTATAAAGATTTACACTATTGGAATTCTTGTCTTTACACCTTTTGTAGCCATGAAATTTGATATAATTAATTTAGCCGTTATTTTTATCTATTTAAACTTTATCAGCTACATAATTTGTATAAAAGGAAGGAGAAAAAGTGAAGCAGGAGATTAGAGATAAAATCTTAAACATTCTTAAACAAAACAATCTTTTATTTGAAGGTGTTGAAGATAAAATAAAAATAGAGTCTCCAAAAGAAGAAAAATTCGGCGACCTATCAACAAATGCAGCATTCATACTTAGCAAAAACCTAAACAAAAAACCTTTTGAAGTTGCAAACCAGCTAAAAGCACTCTTTGAAAAAGACCCTTATTTTGAAAAAGTAGAAGTAGCAGGCGGTGGATTTATAAATCTTTTTATTTCTGATGCTTTTTACCATCAAATCTTAAACAAAGCAATTGAAGAAAAAGATGAGTTTGGAAAAGCAAAAGAAAAAAACAAAGGAAAGACAAACATTGAATATGTTAGCGCAAATCCAACCGGACCACTCCATTTAGGACATGGTAGAGGTGCAGTAGTAGGTAACATACTCTCAAATCTTTATGATTACATCGGATATAAAGTTGAAAGGGAATTTTATATAAATGATGCAGGAAATCAGATTAAAAAGCTTGGAATGTCTGTCTATGCAAGATTTAGACAAATAGAAGAACCAAGTTATCCATTTCCGGAAGATGGCTATCATGGAGAGTATATAAAAGATATAGCAAAAGAGCTTTATCATTATGAAAGAGAAAAAATACTATCTTTCTTAGATGAAGAAGAGGCGATAGAATTTTGTGCTGAGTATGCCAAGAACTTTTTGCTTGATGAGATAAAAAAAGATTTAAAGCTTATCGGCGTTGAGTTTGATATCTGGTATAGTGAAAGACATTTATATGAACACGGAAAGGTAGAGCAGGCTTTAAAATTTTTAGAAAGTAAAGGGTTAATCTATGAAAAAGATGGAGCTTTATGGCTAAAAACATCTCTCTATGGAGATGAAAAAGACAGAGTAATAAGAAAATCTGACGGAAGCTATACATATTTTGCCGCAGATATAGCATATCATTACGATAAGTATTTGAGAAACTACGATTTTATAATAAACGTGTGGGGAGCAGACCATCACGGATACTTCCCAAGATTAAAAGCCGCAATCATGGCTTTTGGTGTAAAAGAAGATTGGATAAATGTACTGTTTATTCAGCTTGTTAAGCTTTTTAATAACGGCGAAGAAGTGAAAATGTCAAAAAGGTCAGGAGACTTTATAACACTTAGAGAGCTTGTAGAAGAAGTAGGAAAGGACGCGGTTATCTATTTCTTCGCATCAAAGGACCCAAACACACACTTAAACTTTGACATAGACATTGCACTTAAAAAAAGCAATGAAAACCCAGTATTCTATGTCCAATACGCCCATGCAAGAATAAGCAGCGTTTTTAGAGAAGCTCAGCAACGATTTAACTTTAACCCAGAAGAAGATTTTGAGGCTGATTTGTCTTTATTAAAAGAAGATTTAGAAAGAAGTTTGATGAAGTATATTTCAACCATTCCGGATGAAATTTATGATGCAACCATAAAAAACCAGCCACACAAAATAACCAACATTACTTATGAGCTTGCGTCAAGATTACACAAATATTATTACTATCATAAGTTTTTGATAGAAAATGACGAAAAGTTAATGAAAGCAAGACTATATTTATTAAAAGCGGTTAGAAATGTTTTAAGAGCTTTATTTAAAATAATGGGTATAACACCTGTTGAGAGGATGTGATGGAAGACAGAGACTTAAAAGCAGCTGTTCAGCAGATAAAGAAAAAAAGAAAAAAAGAAATGATGGAAAGATTGATTATATTCCTTTCAGGATTATTGATAACTCTTGTTTTCATAGCTCTTGGATTAAATTATTACTCTAAGTCAGAAAAAACAATATCTGAACCAGATATAAAAGTAGCAACAAACTTAGAAAAACCGGCAACGCCACCACAACAAATTCAAGCACAACCACAACCTACCCAGCCACCACAGCAACCAACCGCTGAATCTCAACCACCACAACCTAAGCAAGAAGAACAGCCGGCAGGACAGTCAAACGTAAAACCTGAAGAAGCTAAAAAACCGGCTCAAGAAAAAGAACCATCCAAAGAACAATTAGCTAAAGAGCAGCCAAAAGAAGAAAAACCTAAACCATCTGAAAAACAACCTGAAAAACCAAAATCAGAAGAAAAACAACAAACAGTACAAAAACAAACCGAAAAACCTAAACAGCAAGAAAAAGCTATTTCTAAAGAACAACCAAAAGAAGAAAAACCTAAACAACCTGCAATAGCTGCAAAAGTAGAAAAAAATAAAGAAGAATCTAAGCCTGTAAAATATCAGCAGCCAAAAGAAAGTAAGAAAGTTGATAGCAAAGAGATAACTTCATTAATATCATCCGGTGGATTTTCTATTCAAGTAGGAGCATTTTCAACAAGAGAAAAGGCCGAAATAGAAAAAACAAAATATCCTAATGCTTACATCATAGAAGAAAATGGACTTCATAAAGTGTTGGTTGGAAAGTTTAAAACTGAAAAAGAAGCAAGAGATTATCAAAGAGAACATGATATAAAAGGCTTTATTAAAAGAGTTGGAAGTTAAGGTTGGACCAGCTTTTAGAAAAAAGAAAGCTTTACTTTGCATTTTTATTTAGCAGTTTTATCTTTTTTGCTTTATTGATACTTCTAAAGATACCTTTAAATCCATTTAATATTGGCTATCCGGTTTATATTTTATCCATTTTTTCTGTTTTACCGGCTTATCTGCTTTTTAACAGAAAAAAGATATCTTTCAAAAATCAGCTTATCCTTGGATATGTCCCTCTAATAGCAGGATTTTTTATCTCCATAATTTTTAACAATAGCACATATTTTTTAATATCTTTCCCTATTTTTTTGCTGAACTACATTATAATAGTGCCAAGGAGATGATATGGACTATTTAGATATTATCCAAAAAGAAAGAGAGAAAGGAAAGAAAATCGTATTTACAAATGGATGTTTTGACATTATCCATGCCGGACATGTAGATTATTTAGAGAAAGCAAAATCTCTTGGAGATTTTCTTGTCGTTGGATTAAACAGTGATGAGTCTGTAAAAAGATTAAAAGGACCGACCAGACCGGTAAATCCGGTAGAGCAAAGAAAAAAAGTCTTACAAGCTTTAAAACCGGTAGATTTGGTTATTGTTTTTGAAGAAGATACCCCTGAAAGGCTAATAAAAGAAATTAAACCGGATGTGCTTGTAAAAGGTGGAGATTGGAAGATAGAAAATATTGTTGGTGCAGATTTTGTCATGTCTTATGGTGGCAAGGTTTATACAATAGACTTTGTTTATGACACCTCTACAACAAAGATTATAGAAAAAGTAAAAAATGAATCTGCCTAACCTTCTTACACTTTTAAGAATAATCCTTGTTCCTGTTTTTATAACATTTCTTTGGTACAACATGCCTCTTTTTGCCTTAATAACTTTTGCTATTGCTGGTTTAACAGATGCAGTAGATGGTTATCTTGCAAGAAAGTATAATCAAGAAACACAGCTTGGCAAAATTCTTGACCCAATAGCAGACAAAACTCTACTCGTTTCGGCTTTTGTATTCATTTTTAACTCGGATTTATTTATAAAATTTCCTTTTTGGTTTATCTTATTAGCAATATCAAGAGATATTTATATCCTTGCAGGAAGTTTTTTGATTTATCTAATCAAAGGAAGTTTAAGAGTCAGACCTTCTTTTTTTGGAAAAATGACAACTTTCTTACAAATATTTACAGTAATTTATACCCTAATTTCAAATGTTTTTCCAAATCTTTATAACCATTTATTTTATGAATCAGCTTTAATCATAACTTTTATTGTTATGGTTTTATCTCTGCTGACTTATACTTATGACGGCATTAAACAGCTTAACGACTTAGAAAATCTTTGAAAATTTCATAACTATCAAATAAGTTTTTTATAGGAATGTATTCATTTTTTTGATGTGCTTGAGCCGGGTCTCCGGGTCCAAAGTTTACAGCATCAATTCCGTATAAGGATAGCCTTGCAACATCTGTCCAAGCCTGCTTTGCTTCTATTGGCAGATTATACTTAGATATAAAATCTTTTAAGATTGGATTATCAAGACAAACATTGCCGGATGGTGCAACGTCTGTAAACTCTACCTTCGCTTCGTTGTTTACAAGATTTAAAAGCTCTTCTTTCGCCTGCTCTATTGACTTACCCGGTGCAAATCTGTAATTTACATTTATCTCAAATTTATCCGGAATTATATTCCTTCCGCCGGAAAAGCTAACCATTGTAGCGTTCATAACTTCGTAGTATTTAATTCCGTGAAAATCATATTCTTTTATTCCAAACTCAGAAAGTCTTTTTAGAAAGTTTACAGATTTATGGATTGCATTCTCTCCCTGCCATGGTCTTGCTGAATGTGCTCTTTTTCCTTCAAAAATTACCGATGCATGCATCGTTCCAAGACATCCAACCTGCACGACGTTATTAGTTGGCTCTAAGGCAAAAGCTAAATCTGATTTTTGAATGATATTATATTGTGATAATAATGGCTCTAATCCATTATCTACATAAGGACCTTCTTCTTTTTCATAGAACACATAGATAGCATTGTATGATTTTTCTTTATCAGAAAAATGGTCTATCAAAGCCATCATAACAGCAAGACCACCTTTCATATCACTTGCACCAAGTCCGTATATTTTATCTTCTATTATTTGACCTGTAAAATCATTTGTTCCAGGTACTGTGTCAAGATGACCGATAAATCCGATCGTCTTTTTTGATGGTTCTAAATTATCGTAAGCTATTATAGAATTGTTGTGTCTGATGATGTTTAGATTGTAATTTTTCAAAAAATCTTCTACAAAGTCTGCTATTTCTTTTTCATTGCCTATAACAGACGGAATGTTAACAAGCTTTACTGTATAGTCAATAAGTTTTTGTTTTTCTGAGTCTGTAATCAATTTTAATCACCTGAAATTGAGTATTTAAGAGTATTTATTATAGCATTTTTGATTTGAGTAAATATTTGTAAAGAGTGCTTTAAAATTTTAACTAAGTCTAAAAATTAATTAACCTTTTGATCGTCATTCTGCAGCCAGTAAAGAATCTCCTCCTTTATGCCTCTAAAGTGTCATTCTGAACGAAGTGAAGAATCTCCTCTCTTTTTTTACCTCTCACTTACTCACTTTCTCACCTTCTTTAAAAAAGAGATCCTTCGGCTTTACAGCCTCAGTATGACGGGCATAGGCAAAGTTATATCTACATATACTAACAACTTATAAAAATTTTAGAACACCTTTATAATCCTTTTCTCTATGCTATGATATTTAACTCTAAACATACGAAAGGAGTAAAAAGCCGTTGAGATACGAGCAAATCATAGAAAAAGCTAAAAAAATAAAATGGTTCGTTTTTGATGTAGATGGAGTTTTAACTGATGGAAAAATTATCTACGACTCAGAAGGCAAGGAAATAAAAATGTTTTGTGTAAAAGATGGAATAGGTATTCATATGCTTAATATGGTTGGTATAAAAACAGCCATCATTACAGGCAGAAGTTCAGAAGTAGTAGAGAAAAGAGCAAGGGAGTTAAACATTACAGAAGTTTTTCAAAACTCTTCAAATAAATTAATTCATTACAATGAGCTTAAAGAAAAGTATAATCTTAAAGATGAAGAAATTTTGTACATTGGAGATGATATTGTTGATATTCCAGTATTAAAAAGGGTTGGATTTGGGGCGACTGTTCCGTCTGCACCGGAAGATGTTAAAAAGTATGCTATTTATATTACTAATAAAGAAGGTGGGAATGGAGCTGTTAGGGAAGTTATAGACTTGGTTTTAAAAATTCAAGGTAAGTATGATGAAATCATAAAAAAATACTGTGAGATTTAGATGCAAGACAGGGAAAGGTGGAATCAAAAGTATTTAAGCGGTTTTTCGGCAGAAAAAGAGCCATCAGAAATTGTCAAAAACTTTTATCATTTGGCAAAGATAGGAATGGCACTTGACATTGCAGCGGGTTTAGGCAGGAACTCTTTATTCTTGGCAGAAAAAGGCTTTATAGTTGATGCTGTTGATGTTTCTGATGTAGCAATTGAAAAGCTAAAAACATTACATCCAAACATTAATCCAATTCATCAAGATTTAAAAATTTATAGACCGGATAAAGATAGATACGATTTGATAATCAATATAAACTTTTTAGAAAGAATCTTATTTCCATACATTAAAGAAGCTTTAAAGAAAGATGGCGTTTTAATTTTTGAAACTTTCCTTGAAGGAAGTCCATCAAAAAACAGTGATTTTTTACTTAGAAAAAATGAGCTATTACATAGCTTTTTATCTTTGGAAATAGTATTCTATCAAGAAAAAGAAGTTATTACTTGTAAAAATGAAAAAGCATACAAGGCTTATTTGGTTGCAACAAAAAGATGCTAAATCAAGACACAAAAAAGATTTTATCTTTGGCAGTTCCTGCTGCTTTAAGTAATTTTTTAGATATCGTTCAAGTGCTTATAGATATGATCATGCTTGGAAGGGTTTCTCCTTCTGCCATCGCGTCAGCCGGCATATCTATGCAGTTTTTAGGGCTTTTGTATGCAATGATGGCTACTTTTTCAGTAGGTACTTCTGTTGTAATTTCGCGATACATCGGAGCAAAGCAGTACTCACAGTCAAACAAAACTGCCTTTTCTATCTCTGTTTTTTCTTTACTGCTATCTATTCCATTTACAATCTTAGGCTTTTTCTTTTCTAAGTATATTTTTATGTTTATGGCAGGTTCTGATGAAGTAATCAGACTTGGTCAAGAGTATTTTTCTATATTGGCTTTAACCTTTCCGGTTTTATTCATGGAGATGGCTATATACTCTGCATTTAATGCAGCAGGAGACACAAAAACGCCTTTAAAGATAGTAATCGTTGCAAACATTATAAACACGGTGCTTGCTTATGGACTGATATTTGGGAATTTTGGATTTCCAAGGCTTGAAGTCAAAGGTGCTGCCATTGCCACAGCCATAAGCTATTACATAAGCTTTTTTATGTATCTGTATGTGATAAACTCAAAACATTCAAAAATTAGATTTGAATTTGATTTTTTGCTTGAAGAAGTTAAGAAGATTTTTAAAATTGGCGTTCCAAGTGGTTTTGAAAGGACTTTAACATACTTTTCTTTTTTGCTTTTTGTAAAGATAATAGCAGATTATGGAATTTATACACTTGCAGGTTATCAGGTAGGTCTGAGGATAGAAGGGCTTGCGTTCATGCCGGGTTTTGGTTTTACAATCGCAGCAATGACCCTTGTAGGTCAAAGTCTTGGATCTAACAATCCACAGCAGGCAGAAGCATATGCAAAAGAGATAATAAAGATTGCTTCTATTTTCATGGGTCTTATGGGTGTTGTGATGGTAATCTTTCCTGAGTATTTAGCTATGGTGTTTACAAATGATAAAAAAACAATAGAAGAGGCTTCTTTATATTTAAGGATAGTAGGACTAACTCAAATTCCTTTAGCGATAGGGTTTGTTTTAAGCGGTGTTTTAAGAGGTGCAGGAGCTACGAAAACAACATTATACATAAATACATTTTCTTTATGGGTTTTAAGAATCATTCCGGCTTACATACTTTCAAAAATTTTTGGAAATATTTTATTTGTGTATTTAGCAATGTTTTTAGAAACATACTTAAAAGCAGCTATACTTTGGTATTTCTTTAAAAAAGGCGATTGGAAAAAGATTAAAGTTTAGTGAGAGTTATTTTAGATTCTAACTGAATTTAAAAAATCAATCAATCTTCTTAAACGTCATCCTGCAGCCGGCGAAGAATATCCTTTTACTTCTCACTTTTCACCTTTTCAGAGAAGACCGAAGTTTTTCATCTTTGTTCTCAGCTGTTTTCTTGAAATTCCAAGTTTTTGAGCTGCTCTTGTTTGATTAAAATTCTCTTCTTGTAAAACTTTTAAAATAATATTTTTTTCAATATCATAAAGATTTAAACTATTATTTTCTGACCTTATATTTTCTGATATTTTTTGGGAGTTAGACTTTATCCTGTCAGGAAGATGATTAGCTGTGATTATTTCACCTTGGCATAACACAACTGCCCGTTCAATGATATTCTCAAGCTGTCTAACGTTTCCAGGCCAATCGTAATTCATCAATATTTCTAAAGCATCATTATCAATATCATATACGTTTTTGTTGTTAATCTTGCTAAACTTATCGATAAATTTCTTGACAAGGAGAGGAATATCTTCTTTTCTTTCTCTAAGAGGTGGAATTTTTAAATGAATTACGTTTATTCTATAAAATAGATCTTCTCTAAATTCTTTGTTTTCAACCATTTCTTCAAGGTTTCTGTTGGTTGCTGAGATTACTCTACATCTCATTTTTATTAATTCTTTTCCCCCAACTCTAAAAAATTCTCTTTCTTGAAGAACTCTTAAAAGTTTTGCCTGCATAAATAGTGGCATCTCCCCTATTTCGTCTAAAAATAACGTACCTTCTCCAGCCAGCTCTATTTTTCCGATTTCTCTGTTTGATGCTCCGGTAAAGGAACCTTTTTCATGACCAAAAAGCTCATTTTCAAAAAGCTCGTTGGGTATAGCAGAACAGTTTATAGGAATAAATGGTTGGTTTGCTCTTTTTGACCTTCTATGAATGGCTTTTGCAACAAGCTCTTTTCCTGTTCCGCTTTCTCCTTCAATCAAAATAGAAGATTCGCTTTTACTTACAACATCTATTTCTTTGAATAAATCTTTCATCTTTTGACTTTTTCCAATAATGCCTTCAAACTCTTCTTCCACATCAAAATTTTCTTGTTTTTTGATATAAAAATCAATTATTTTGATTAAATTATCTATATCTATTGGCTTGGGTATGTAGTGGTTAGCTCCTTTTTTGATAGCTTCTACAGCTCCATTTATAGACCCGTAAGCTGTAATGATTAAAAAAGGTGTAAGTATATCCTTTTTTCTAAAACTTTCTAAAATCTCTAATCCTGTTCCATCTTCTAATAAAAAGTCTGAGATTATTAAGTCAAACTTTTCTTTTTCTATTAAGCTTAAGCTTTCTTTTTTAGACTTTGCAGTCAATACTTCAAATCCTGCTTCTGATAAAACCGTTTTGATAACTTTTAAGATACTTTCTTCATCATCAATCAATAAAATCTTAAACATCATCATTTACCTCTAAAGGTAGTTCTATTATAAATTTAGTGTATTTTCCATATTCTGAAATAAGGTTAATCGTTCCTTTATGTAAGAAAACAATTTTGTAAACCATAGGCAAGCCAAGACCTGTTCCTTTCTGTTTTGTAGTAAAAAATGGCTTAAAAATCTTATCTTTATGCTCTTGTTTAATTCCTATTCCATTATCTTCAACGATTATTTGTATTTTGTTTTTATCTTTGTTGTAATAAGTGGAAATTTTTATATAGCCGTCTTGAATGTTTTTTTCTTTTATAGCATCGATAGAGTTCAAAACAAGATTAACAATTACTTGTTTGAATAAGTTTTCATCGACCATTGATGATGGTAAGTTTTTATCAAGATTTAGCTCAAGTTTTATATTATAATCTTCACAATCGTAGACTAAAAGTTTAACTGCATCTTCTATAACTTTGTTGATGTTTGTATAGCCAAATTTTGGCTCTATTAATTTAGAAAAGTTTAAAAAAGATACAGTCATTTCATTTAGTCTGCTGCTTTCCTCTTTTATGATTTTTCCAAACTCTTTTATAATCTCATTATCAGAGTTTGTTTTTATATAGTTTGCTGCATTTGATATAGAATAAAGCGCATTTTTTATTTCATGGGCTATTTTTGCACTCATCTCTCCCATTGCTGCCATACAGCCTAAGGTTTCTCTTTCTTTATGTGCTTCCTCAAGTTTATTTATATAATCATTCAATGAAGAAATCATAATATAAAAACTAAACGTTAGCTTATTTATCTCATCTCCAGATAGATTGTTAAATATTTGACATTTTGGACATTCTTTTATGGCTTTACTGCCAATATCAAAAAGAATTTCTCCAGCATTTTCAGAAGTCAGCCAACAAGTTGTAGATATACCCTTATCACATTTTTTTTCTTGTTTTATAACAGGTTTTAAATTAACAATATCTTTTAGATCTTGAAAATCTAAATTGAAAAGGTTTATTATTTTTTCTTTCAGCTCAACAAGTGGTTTTACTAATATGCTTGAAATAAAGAAAATTCCGGTAAATGTGGCAATAAATATAAATAAAACTACTATAGAAAGGGGGTATACTATTTTTTCAATATCTTCTTTTAGTTCACTTTCGATAGTTTTAATGTCATAAAAAACTATTAATTTTCCAATAATTTCTGTATCCACTTTTAAATCATAGATAAACTTTGCCAAACCGTTAATGTTTTTTTCATTATATTTATAACCCAGCAAAGATAAGTTATTACTGCCTATTATTGTTCCATCTTTATCTAATACATAAACCTGTTTTATAGCTTTATTTCTTATAAGGAAATTTACAAGCTCATCTATTTTTTCAAAGTTTTTAACAATGATTTTTTCTTTGTAGCTTTCTGCAAGACTTGTTATATTTTCTTCTAAGGACAAAATCCTGTCGTTTAGTATTCTATCGTAAAAGTTGCTAACAGTGAAGATAATAGAACCAGTTAGAATGATTAAAACATAGATTGCAATCGATAAAGATGTTTTAAGCTTAATAGATAGGTTTCTCAGAATCATTTTAAAACAGGGAATAGGTCAAGAATTTTTCTATAATTTTTTATAACTTGAAACATGTTTGGATTTGGTTTTTCAAAGCCATCTATTTCCATATTTTTTAACGTTTCTTGGTCGATTGAGAATAAAGCTTTTTCTATCTCTTCATAAAGTTTTTTATCCAAGGTTTTTGATACCATGATTATATGCCTTGGGAAGGATGGAGACTTTGCTATCACTCTAAGTTGGTCTTGATATGCTTTTAAACTTTCTTCCTTTATTCCAGCTACATCTGCAATTCCTGCAAGAACTGCCAAAATGGCTCCTTTATCCGTTCCAGAACTCCATATATTTATTACATCTTCTTGAGTTATTCCAGCTTGTGCAAGCATGTATAAAGGCATAACGCAATTACTCATACAGATAGGACTGCCAAGGGTAATCTTTTTTCCTTTCACATCTTCAATGGATTTAATTGGACTGTCTTTTTTAACAACAAGAACGCCGTTTTCTACGGCTTTACCGTTTATTTTCATTACAGCTACAGCTTCAACGTTAAACTTTCTTTTTAGCTCAAAGTATACAACAGAGCACCCAACAGCTAAATGTGCTTCTTTTCTTTTAAATAGTTCAAAAACCCTATCAACATTTTCAACAATTACCATATCAACTTTTTTGTTTAATTTAGAAGATAAGTATTTTGATAAAACAGAGTATCGTTTATACTCTTTAACAGTATCTCCATAGGATAAAACTGCAAGTTTAAGACTCTCTTGTGCAAAAGAGATATTAAATATTAGTAAGCTTAAAATTAGTATTCTGAAAAGCATGGAAATAATATATATCCAAAAATATCAAGTTAGCAAACACTATCTTTGAATAGGTTGGAAAAGGAATTATTAAACTTTTTCCCTAACTCTTAAAAATTAATATCTTGGTAAAAATTTTATTTTTAGCTTTTTTTTAAGGTTTTTTGTCATTAGCAAGTAGATAAAGACTTTATAAGTTCTTCTTGGTCTGGGAACCAAGTAAAGGAAAATTTTTATATATTATAGGAATGTGTCGGGTAGGAAATTGGAAGTTTTGATAAGGCTAAAGCCTTCAGAGTAAGTGGAGAGTGATGAATAACAAATACAATAGATGCCTTACTTCTTATTTTTCACCTTTTCGTACGGGCAATTCATGAATTGCTCCAACATCCATAACCTCTCACTTTTAAAATTCCACAACTACATCTAAGAATCTTGTAATCTTTTGGATTTCTTACCTAAAAGTATCTATTATATAAAGCTGATACATCGGGTGAGAAATTCAATAAAAGCAGGAGATAAAAGTAGGAGATTCTTCGCACGGCTGCAGAATGACGATGTTGGCTTTTGGAGCAGTCTCATAGCAAGCAGATAAAGGATTTTGTAACTCTTCTAAATCTATTGAAAATCTTTCAAATTTGAGTATATTATTTATATATAATTTGACTTTACTAAAATCAATATTATTGACAAGATTAAAAAAGATAATGTATAATATAAAATGATTAAAATCTAAAAGGAGGTAGGTGCAAATGGCAAAGTTAAAACCTCTGTATGACAGAGTTGTTATCAAAAGAGTTGAAGAGGAAGTAGCAAAAACTCCAGCAGGAATTATTATTCCAGATACAGCAAAAGAAAAACCTCAAATTGGTGAAGTTGTAGCGGTAGGAGAAGGTAGAGTCTTAGAAAATGGAAATGTAGTTCCTCTCAAAGTAAAAGTAGGGGATAAAGTATACTTTAGCAAGTATGCAGGAAATGAAGTTAAAGTTGATGGTGAAGAGTTAATCATTTTAAGAGAAGATGATATCTTAGCAATTATTGAACAATAAAAAATAGGAGGTGAGCATAGATGGCGGCAAAAAAATTAGTTTATGGTGACGAAGCAAGAGCTAAATTAAAAGCAGGTGTCGATAAACTTGCAAACGCAGTTAAAGTAACACTTGGACCAAGAGGTAGAGAAGTAATTTTAGAAAAAAAATGGGGTTCTCCAGTAGTTACTAAAGACGGTGTATCTGTTGCAAAAGAAATAGAGCTTACAGACCCATACGAAAACATGGCAGCTCAGCTTGTAAAAGAAGTTGCATCTAAGACAGCAGACGTTGCTGGTGATGGAACAACAACAGCCACAGTATTAACTCAGGCAATCTATGAAGAAGGATTAAAAGCAATTGCTTCTGGTGCTAATCCAATTTATGTAAAAAGAGGAATTGATGAAGCAGTTAAAATAATTGTTGAAGAACTCAAAAAAATATCTAAACCAGTTACTGGAAGAAAAGAGATTGAACAAGTTGCTACAATCTCTGCAAACAACGACCCAGAAATTGGTAAAATCATTGCGGATGCAATGGAGAAAGTAGGAAAAGATGGCGTAATCACTGTTGAAGAATCTAAATCTGCAGAAACTGTATTAGAAGTAACAGAAGGTATGCAATTTGATAGAGGATACTTATCTCCATACTTTGTAACAAATGCAGAAAAAATGGAAGCTGTTTTAGAAAATCCATACATCTTAATCTATGAAAAGAAAGTAGGCAACATAAGGGAACTTTTACCAGTATTAGAAAAAGTTGTTCAAACAAACAAACCACTTTTAATAATTGCTGAAGATGTTGAAGGAGAAGCTCTTGCTACATTAGTAGTAAACCATATCAAAGGAGTATTAAGAGTATGTGCAGTTAAAGCTCCAGGATTTGGCGAAAGAAGAAAAGCAATGCTTCAAGACATTGCTATCTTAACAGGCGGTACTGCAATCACAGAAGACCTTGGAATTAAGCTTGAATCTGTTGATTTAGATATGCTTGGTAAAGCTGATAAAGTTGTTGTAGATAAAGATAACACTACAATTATCGGCGGAAAAGGAAATCCAGAAGATATCAAAGCAAGAATAGAGCAAATCAAAAAACAAATTGAAACAACAACTTCTGAATATGACAAAGAAAAATTACAAGAAAGACTTGCTAAACTTGCCGGCGGTGTAGCTATCATTAAAGTTGGTGCTGCAACAGAAGCAGAACTAAAAGAGAAAAAAGACAGAGTTGATGACGCAGTACATGCTACAAAAGCTGCAGTAGAAGAAGGTATTGTTCCAGGTGGTGGTATTGCAATATTTAGAGCATCAAGAGCACTTTGCAACATAAAAGAAGAAAACACAGACAAAGCTTGGGGTATCAAGATTGTTAAAAATGCTTGCAAAGTTCCATTAAAACAAATTGCTTATAACGCAGGATTTGAAGGTTCTGTGATAATTGAAAAAATCAAAGATGTTGACAATGTAAACTACGGATTTGATGCAGCTACTGGTGAGTATGTAGACATGGTAGAAGCTGGTATCATTGACCCAACTAAGGTTGTAAGAACAGCTCTCCAAAATGCTGCATCTATTGCAGGAACAATGCTTACAGCTGAATGCTTAGTAGCAGAAATTAAGGAAAAAGAAGAAAAACTCCCAGGCGCAGGCGGTGGAATGGGAGACATGGACTTCTAAGATAAATTCTTAAACTAATAAATATATGAAACCCCCTTAACGGGGGCTTTTTTGTTTTTCACAAGCATTCTTTCCGTGTCATCCTGAACAAAGTGAAGGATCTCCTTTTAAAGAAAATGGTTAGAGGTAATTCTTCGCTTACTTAGGCAAAATTTAAAGCATTCTCATGATTCATTCCTGACAGATTTGGAAGCTTTCGTTTAAGTTCTAAAATTAGGTACCAATCAAAAACCTACTCCAAAATCAAAGAACTTTTTATAAGTTCTACATCATCTGTTGCTATACCATTTACGCCAGATTTCCACAGTTTTATAGCAGTGTCTACATTGTTAACAGTCCAAGCTACAACATATAGTCCCATACGATGGGCAAAAGCATTAGCTTTTTCAGTTGCAAGATAATACTTAGGAAGAACCAACTGACAGCCAATCTCTTTTGCTTCCAAAATTTTGCCCGGTGGTTTTGAGTACACAAGCCCTTTATACAAATTTAAATCTTTTAAAACTTCTTCATGAAAACTAATAACTGCCGTCCACTTTTCAGCTTTAGCTTCATAAATAGTTTTAACTACTTTTTCTGTATCTTCTGGATGTTTTATTTCCACAAAAAGCCCAACACGACCAGAGACTGTTTTTAAAACGTCTGACAAAGTTGGAACTATATATTTTCCTTTTTTTATCTTCTTAATATCTTTCCAAACAGACTCTCTAATATTTACAGAAACGCCGAAAGTCCTTTCAAGAGATTCATCATGACTTATTACCAAAACACCATCCAACGTAGATTGAATATCAACTTCTACAATATCTGCCCCATGTTCAATTGCAGCTTCAATAGAAGGTAAGGTATTTTCAAGCTCTTTGTTAGGATATCCTCTATGACCTACTATCACAGGAAGTTTAAAAAGTTCAAGTAAATCTAACTGGAAGACTTCATTTTTTAAAACCTCTAAATATTTTTAAATTTCAAATATTGTAAAATATATTAAATCAATACCTTGGTAAGAAATTAGTGGTTTTTATAAAATTTGCAAAGGAGATCCTTCGGACATACGTCCTCAGGATGACAGCGAAAGGCTGATTAATAAGCATTAAAGGAAGGATAACCTTATTTGTCATTCTGAGCGAAGTGAAGAATCTCCTACTTTTATAGAATTTCTCATCCGATATATATTGTAAAATATATTAAATCAATCTGAGGTGTCTTAGAGATGAAAATTTTGTACATTCATGGATTTAACTCTGCCGGTTATGGCGATAAAATAAATCATCTGAAAGAAACCTTTGGTCCGGAGAACATCATAGCCCCTACATTACCTTATCAACCCGACAAAGCAATGAAATTATTAGAATTTTTGACAGATTCTATAAAAGATAAAGATAAACTTTATATCTTTGGAACATCTCTTGGCGGATTTTATGCTTTATACTTAGCAGATAAATTTAAAATAAAAGCCGTTTTGATAAACCCATCAATAGACCCGTACAAATCTTTACAAAAGCAAGTCGGACCTCAAAAAAACTTTAAAACTGATGAAGAGTATTATTTTTCTCAAGAAAATTTAGAAAGTCTCAAAAACTTTTATGTAAAAGATTTATTAAGTTTAAAAAATCTTGTTTACGTATATCTTGATGAAGAGGATGAACTTTTAGACAGCAAAGAAACAGCAAAATATTTTGATGGTTTTCATGTTGTGATGTATCCAGGCGGAAATCATAGATTTACTCATATGAAAGAACTTATTGAAGATTTTAAAAAGATGGAGGCTTTATGAAGCAGAAAATAATTATTCTTGGAAGTGGTCCAAATAGAATTGGTCAAGGTGTAGAGTTTGACTATGCATGCGTTCACTGTGTTTGGTCTTTAAGAGAAGAAGGATATAAGGCTATAATGGTGAACTGCAACCCAGAGACTGTATCAACAGATTATGACACTTCTGACAAGTTATTCTTTGAGCCTATTGTCCTTGAAGATGTTTTAAACATTATAGAAAAAGAAAAACCGCTTGGTGTAGTTGTTCAGTTTGGGGGTCAAACACCGTTAAAACTTGCAAAACCCTTAGAAAAATTAAATATACCAATTCTTGGCACATCGCCAGAAAGTATAGACATTGCAGAGGACAGAGAAAGGTTTAGAGATTTAATCATAAAGCTTGGAATAAAACAGCCAGAAAGTGCAATAGCAAAATCAAAGGATGAAGCTGTAAAAGTAGCTCAAGAAATAGGTTTTCCAGTTCTTGTAAGACCTTCTTACGTCCTTGGTGGTAGAGCTATGAGATTAGTCTATGACATGGAAGAGCTTTTGAAATACATAGAAGAAGCTGTCATGGTTACAGAAGATAGACCAATCCTTATAGATAAATTCCTTGATGGAAGTATAGAAGTTGATGTTGATTGTGTTTGTGATGGAGAGGATGTTTTAGTTGGTGCAGTGATGGAGCATATAGAAGAAGCCGGTATCCACTCAGGAGATAGTGCTACTTGCATTCCACATTACACACTTCCGGATGAGGTAGTAATTAAGATAAAAGAGCAATCAAGAATGCTTGCGAAAGCTTTAAATACGATAGGACTTATAAACATACAGTATGCGATAAAAGACAACGAAATCTACATTATTGAAGCAAACCCAAGAGCATCAAGAACAGTTCCGTTTGTAAGTAAGGCTATCGGATATCCACTTGCTAAGATTGCATCAAAAGTTATGATTGGCAAAAAATTAAGAGAAATCATTCCGGAAGTTTTCCAGATAAAAGACCCACATCCAGCAACAGACTTCCACTCAAAAGACTTTAAATACTTCGCAGTTAAAGAAGTGGTTTTCCCTTGGAATAGATTTCCGGAAGTAGACCCATTACTTGGTCCAGAGATGAAAAGCACAGGAGAAGTGATGGGTATTGATGAAGACCTTGGTCTTGCATTTTGGAAAGCACAAGCTGCAGCAGGTCAGTTGCTGCCAGAAAAAGGAAATGTGTTTATATCAGTAGCAGACAAAGACAAACCTCACATTTTAGATATTGCAAAAGAGCTTAAAAATCTTGGATTTAATATTTATGCAACAACGGGAACTTATAAATACTTAACAGAAAATGGCATAGAAGCTAATCTTGTAAACAAGCTATCGGAAGAAAGACCAAACATCGTTGATAGAATTAAAAATAATGAAATAGCTTTAATCATAAACACACCTTCCGGTAAAAGAGAAAGGTCTGATGCATATTATATTAGAAGAGCAGCAGTTGCAACAAAAACACCATACTTTACAACCGTAAGAGGTGCCCAAGCTGCTGTCATGGCAATAAAATCATACAAAGAGAAAGGATTAACAGTAAAATCATTACAAGAAATCCATACAGGAGTTTAAAAATGATCACATATGAAGAAGCTTTAAAGATAGTTTTGGAAAAAACTAAACCACTTGGAAATGAAAAAGTTTTTATACATCAAGCTTTAAATAGAATATTAGCAGAAGATATATATGCTGACAGAGACAATCCACCTGCTGATAACAGCGGTATGGACGGCTTTGCTGTTAGACATGAAGACATTATCGGAGCATCTGAGGATAATCCAGTTCCTTTAAAAATCATCGGAGAAAGCAAAGCAGGAGATTTGCCGCCAAAATTAGAAAAAGGTGCTGCCATTCCAATATACACAGGAGCATTGATTCCAGAAGGTGCAGACACAATAATCCAAAAAGAATTAACAAAAGTGGAAGGAAACACTGTATATATTCTTAAAGAATTAAAAAAAGGTGCAAACATCAGAGAAAAAGGCGGAGACTATAAAGCCGGAGATTTACTAATTCCAAAAGGAAAAAGGTTAAGACCTGCTGAAATTGGAGTTCTCTCTTCTGTAAATAAAGCAACCGTTTATGTAAAACAAGTTCCAAGAGTTGGAATCATTACAACAGGAGATGAAATCTTAGATATAGGAGAAAACATCACAAAAGAATCTCAAATAAGAACATCAAACACATACTCACTTTATACACAAGTTTTAGAGACAGGAGCTATCCCAACAATCATAGGCTTTGCTAAGGACAATCCAGAGGATATAAAAGAAAAATTAAGATGGGTTAAAAACTGCGATGTATTACTTACAACGGGCGGAGTATCTGTTGGTGAGTATGACCTTGTTAAAGATTTCGTATCAAAAGAGTTAAACGTTAATATTCATTTTTGGAAAGTTTCTATAAAGCCGGGTAAACCTGTTGCATTTGGCACATGGGGAGAAGAGGATGAAAAAATCTTCTTTGGAATTCCAGGAAATCCTGTTGCTTCCATGGTGGTTTATGAGATTTTAGTAAAACCGGCTATAAAAAAGATGATGGGATATCAAAATCCAGAAAATAAGATATTCTCAGGAATCTTAACAGAAGATTTTAAAAGAAAAAGTGCAGATAGATTAGAGTTTATAAGAGCATATGCTGAATACAAAGAAGATAATTTTTATGTAAAACCATTTACTAAACAAGCTTCCAACATGCTTACAAGCATGGTAAATGCTAACGCATTGGTTTTTGTTGATGAAGATATTCATCAAATAGAAGCAGGAGAAAAGGTAAGGTTTATCCTTTTTGGTAGGAAGATTTAAAGTCTTGGCGAGATTTTACTAATTTTACTAATTGAATAAGTGAACCTTGAGACTGCTTGTAAAAATCAACCTTGTCATTCTGAGCGAAGCGAAGAATCTCCTTTTTTTATTTTTTAAAAGAGGAGATCCTTCGGACTAAAGTCCTCAGGATGATAGAAAAGGGTTGAATGATAAGCATTAGAGAAAGAGCAACCCTATTGTCATTCTGCAGCCAGCGAAGAATCTCATACTTTCATTGAATTTATCACGAGGTAAATCTTTTATTGTGAGATTTAGAGGGAGGTAGTAAAATGAGAAAGGTTTTTAAATCCTTATTGATAATTTTCTTCTTTGTAATTTCTTGTGCCCAAGTTCAAGATCCATTAACAGGAAAGCCGACTCTAACACTTTTGCCAGAAAGCGAAGAAATAGCAATCGGTAAAAAGGTTGTTCCACAAGCCATAAATGAAAACGACGGATTGTATCCGGATAGAGAAGTTCAAGAATATGTTAAAAGCATTGGTTATAAATTAGCATCAGTAACACCCAGAAAAGTAGATTATCAGTTTTATGTAGTAAATTCAGGGGAAGTAAACGCCTTTGCACTTCCAGGTGGTCCTGTATTTATCCATCGAGGATTATTACTCACTCTTGATAACGAATCAGAACTTGCCGGAGTAATAGCACACGAGCTTGGACACATCAACGCAAGACACCATGCAAAATTTTTAGAAAAGACTTATGGATTAAACATACTTCTAAATATATTAGCTGTAGCAACCTCTCAATCTCAGTATCAACAAATCGTTATGCAACTTGCACAGGTATCGGCAGGTCTTTTGCAATTAAAGTATAGCAGAGACCAAGAAAGAGAAGCAGATGCTTTAGGTGTTAGGTTTACTTACGAAACAGGCTACGACCCAAGAGGTTTAATCGCAACTTTTGAAAAATTTAAAAAAATGGAAAAAACTCAAGCCCCTCCATGGCTTTTAACTCACCCATTACCGGAAGAAAGAATACAAAATGTTTCTCAGCTAATAGCTACAAAATATCCAGATAAATTACTTCTCAAAAAAGACAGTGAAAAATTTCAAGAGATCAAAAAACGCCTTATCTTAACTTCAGACAGCTATAAATACGTAGAGAACGCAAAGGATAACATAAAAAATAAAAATTTAGCTGTCTCATTAACAAATTTAGACAAAGCTATAAAAGCATATCCAGAAAACAATGCAGCATATACTTACAGAGCCTATGTTTATTATCAGCTTAAAGACTTCAAAAAATCTTATGAAGATGCTTTAAAAGCATATAACATTGATAGAATGTATTTTATGCCACAGCTTATAATGGGTGCTTCTTTAACAAAGCTTGGAAACTATCAAGAAAGTATAAGAGTTTTAGAAAATGCTAAAAATTTAATAGATTCTAATCCAGACCTTTACTACTTCCTTGGTGTAAGCTATCAAAGTATTGGAGACAGACAAAACGCATATAACAACCTTACTACAGCTTTAAAACTTACCGATGGCAGAAGAGGATGGGAACAAGACGCACAAAATAGATTAAGAATGTTGGTAAGGTAGGAATGTCGTTTGAAAAATTCAAAAAAATATGAGATTCTTAGCCGGCTGCAGAATGACGCCCTTCTTTGTCATTCTTGAGCGTATGCGAGGAATTTCATATTTTTGTATTTATCACTCAACGTATACTATTGGTAATTTAAAAAGTTATGAATAATAAAAATCTTTCAATTTTATTATACGCAGCTTTAATTGTAAGTTCAATAATTTATAAAATTACAAACTTTACATATTTTATATCTGTCGTTTTACTCTCTCCAATTCTTTTTATTGATCTTAAGTCTGCTTTTTCTTATTCAAGAAAGTATGATTTATTAATAATTTTTGTACTACCACTTTTATTTATCCTTGAACCACTTCAAACATTAAACAGCTTATTTATAGCTTTTTCAGAAGAGCTTTTCTTTAGAGTTTATTTATTAAGCTATTTTTCTAATCTTTTAACTTCTATACTTTTTACCATTCCACATATAATCATCTACCAAGACTTACACTCATTTTTAACATTTTTTCCATCTTTGTTTTATGGCTTTGTATATCAAAAAACAAAATCTTTTTCTTTAGTTGTAGTTCTACATTTTATTTCTAATGAGTTTTATGTAGCGTTTTTGTCAGAAATCTTTAAATAGATGGTAGGAGTGTACGAAAGTGAAAAAGTTTTTGATAATCAAGATATTTTAAAAAATTCATCCTACCTACTCACTTATTAACTATTGTTTAACTAATAGCCCTTCTTCCAAGTCTGCCAACAAGCTCGACACCATAAACAACTATACCTACCTTTCCTGCTTCAATATCCTCTTTATTTTCATCTATAGCACTAATGATATCTTCTAACCTATAACCATTATTTCCATCACTGTCTGTATCACTGTAAAACTCTAACTTCCTCTCGCTACTTTCAACATCACCAATATAAAGATTTTGAGATACCATATCCGGTATAAACTCAGACTTTAGCTGAAGCTCTACCTTATCACCTTCTTTTAACTGTGTATCAACTATAAAAACTGGGTCTGTAAAGATACGCGGCTCGGAAAGTGGCAGTTCTTTTAGCTCATTTAAAATATAGATTTTTGCATTACCTTTATTCAAGTATGCAATTTTAAAATCTTCTCTTTCTTCTATCTTAGATACAATAGCTCTTAAAACCCCTTTGATTGTCCTGCTATACGGCAAAACTTTATGATTTACATAATCTTTATTAACCTTACAAACAGAAGACAGTAGCCTCCATCCGATAAAGCTAAAATCTTTTTCTTTACATTTTATGCCATTGCTTTCTGCATATAGTCTTATTTGTTTTATAAATAAAAGCTCTTCTCTGCTGCCTGCAAGCCTGCCTTTTGAGAAAGTTATAAGCTCTGGAATAAAGTCAGAAAATTGTCTTTGTGGTAATAATCCAAAAATACAGCCACAGTAATTTTGATGATAAAGCTCTGATTCTTTCGCAAGTTTATTCATTTTTTCTGTTCCGCCGTTTTTTCTAAAATCAATAGCCAAAAACTCTAAACCATACTCACTTGCTACCTTTTCTCCAACTTCCTTTAATACTTCAAAATCTTTTTTAGGACTCATCATTAAAACTGTTGTAAGCTTATTACATCCAAGCTCTTTTGCTATTTCTGCACTTTTAGTTAATCTTACATCATGGCAAACAGTACATCTTTCGCCTCTTTCCGGCTCGTTTTCAAGACCTTTTACAGAAGATAGCCATAAATCTAAATCATAATCTCCTTTTATACACTCTATCCCAAGCTGATTACAAACTCTTTTTGTTTCTATCCATCTAAGCTCAAACTCTTCTTCTGGATGTATGTTTGGGTCATAAAAATAGCCAATTAGCTCACTGTTTGGGAAATCTTCTTTTAACTTTCTAAGTGCATAAACACTATCAACTCCACAGCATATATGAACAAGAATTTTATCCATCTTTTAGCTCCTGATTTGTTTATAATATTTTAATATTTTACTTCTAACAGGAGAAAATCAAGTATGAGAAAAATACTAATTTCTGCAGTTTTAGTATTATCAAGCATTTCTATATCTTTTGCTGAGCATGAATGGAGTTATGAAGGTGAAAAGGGACCGGAGCATTGGGCGCAGTTAAAACCTGAATTCTTTTGGTGTAAATTAAAAAATCAATCTCCTATAAACATTGATAAAAAATATAAAGTTAAAGCAAACCTGCCAAAGTTAAACTTGTACTACAAAACTGCAAAAGAATCAGAAGTAGTAAACAATGGTCATACTATTCAGATAAATATAAAAGAAGATAACACTTTAAACTACCTTGGAGAAAAGTATCAGCTTAAACAGTTTCATTTCCACACACCAAGTGAACATACAATAGAGAAAAAATCTTATCCGTTGGAAATTCACTTTGTTCATAAAACAGAAGATGGTAAGATTTTGGTCGTTGGTGTAATGGCTAAACTTGGGAAAACTAATAAAGAGTTAGATAAAATTTTAAACGTTGCTCCTGCTGAAGAAGGAGAAAAAATTCTTGATAAGAATTTAAATTTAAACAATCTTATACCAAAAGATAAGAGATATATGACATACTCAGGCTCATTAACCACTCCACCATGCACTGAAGGTGTAAGATGGATTGTCTTGAAAAAACCTATTTCTATATCTAAGCAGCAACTTGAAAAGTTAAAATCTGTTATGGTGAATCCTAACAACAGACCTGTTCAAGAGATTAATTCAAGATGGATAATTGAAGGATTTTAAATAAAAATATGCTTTGGGGAGGGTACTTTAAATTTCAACCAAGTCTAAAAATTAATTAACCTTTTGATTGTCATTCTAAAGCCATGCAAAGAATCTCCTGCTTTATTTTCAAAAATTCAAAAGGGAAACAATTCGGACTAAAGTCCTCAGTATAAAACAAGGAAAACGAAAGTAGAGGCAATTCATGAATTGCCATTACAGAATAGGATGAGGTCTTGGATAAAGTATCGTCATTTTGAAGCCGGCAAAGAATCTCTGCTTTCACCCAATTTCTCACCTGACGTATATTAAAATTAGTCAAAAAATCTAAATTTATGATATAATAGTTTTCTTAAATAACCACACTTCCATCATAAGGGTTGCCCGTTTGGGTGTTTTATGTGGAAGTGGAAGACTAAACCCTTAAAGGAGGATTTTTTATGGCAGTAGAAATCAGCATGAGAGAACTCTTGGAAGCAGGTGTTCATTTTGGACATCCGGTAAGAAGATGGAACCCAAAAATGAAGCCGTACATCTACACTAAGAGAAACGGCATTCACATCATAGACCTTTCAAAAACAGTTCCACTCTTCAGACAAGCTCTTGAATTCGTTACGGAGCAAGTAGCAAACGGTGCAGAAATACTTTTCCTTGGCACAAAAAAACAAGCTCAAAACATCATAGAAGAAGAAGCTAAAAGATGTAGAGCATACTATGTTAACTACAAATGGCTCGGCGGTATGTTCACAAACTTTGCAACTGTTAAGAAAAGCATTGCAAAATTAAGAAAGCTGCAGAAAATGGAAGCTGAAGGTGTATTTGAAGTTTTACCAAAAAAAGAAGCAAGAACTTTAATGAAGCAAAAAGAAAAGCTTGAAAAGTATCTAAAAGGTATTGTTGATATGGACAGAGTTCCGGACATTATATTTGTTGTAGATACAGTAAGAGAAAATAACGCTGTTACAGAAGCTAATAAACTCGGCGTCCGTGTTGTAGCTATTGCAGATACAAACTGCGACCCAGACAAAATAGATTATCCAATCCCGGGCAATGATGATGCTATAAAAGCTATTCAATTAATTACTTCTAAAATAGCTGACGCTGTAATAGAAGGCAAAAAGATGAGAGAATCTATCGGAACAGCTGTAGGAACAAAAACCATTGAAGAAGAGCTTTTAGCAAGAGCAGAAGCTGCTAACGTTGTAGAATCTGGATATATGGGAGCTAAAAATTATTCAAAAGAAGATAAACTTTCTGAAGTGGTAGAGAAAGAAGTTAAATCTAATATAGATGAAGAAATAGAAGAAGCTAAGGAGGAGCTTTAATGGCTGTTGATGCAAAATTAGTTAAGACTCTTAGAGAAATGACCGGCGCTGGAATGCTCGAATGTAAATCAGCTTTAGAGGAGGCTAATGGCGATTTAGAGCTTGCAGTTGAAATTTTAAGAAAAAAAGGTGTTGCAAAAGCTGCTAAGAAAGCAGGAAGAGAGACAAAAGAAGGATTAATTCATGCATATATACACGCCGGCGGAAGAATTGGCGTTCTTTTAGAATTAAACTGTGAAACAGACTTCGTTGCTAGAAACGAACTTTTCAAAGAACTTGCTAACGAAATAGCTTTACAAATTGCAGCTATGAAGCCACAGTACGTTAAAAGAGAGGATGTCCCAAGAGAAGTTGTTGAAAAAGAAGGAGAAATTGCAAGAGAAGCTGCAGTTGCAGAAGGAAAACCGGCTCACATTGCAGAAAAAATAGCGGAAGGAAAATTAGAGAAATTCTATAAAGAAGTATGCTTATATGAACAGCCTTACATTAAAGATGACAAAAAAACTATTGAAGAATTAGTAAAAGAGTATATAGCTAAAATTGGTGAAAACATTCAAGTTAGAAGATTTTGCAGATACGAGCTTGGAGAGTAAAATTTGCCGTTAGTTTATAAAAGAATTCTTTTAAAGCTTTCCGGAGAAGCATTGATGGGGGATCAAGAGTATGGAATTGATCCCCATTTTGTCAGTGAACTTTGTGATGAGATAAAAGATGTTTATGAAATTGGCGTTCAGATTGCTATAGTCATAGGTGGCGGAAATATTTTCAGAGGCATTCAAGGCACTGAAATAGGAATGGATAGAGCTACTGCTGATTATATGGGAATGCTTGCAACGGTTATGAATGCTCTTGCACTTCAAGATGTTTTAGAAAAAAAAGACGTTCCAACAAGAGTTATGTCCGCTATCGAAATGAGACAGATAGCAGAGCCTTATATAAGAAGAAGAGCAATAAGACACTTAGAAAAAGGAAGGATTGTTATATTTGCTGCTGGAACAGGCAGTCCATTTTTTACAACAGATACAACAGGAGCTTTAAGAGCTGCCGAAATAAAAGCAGACATCCTTTTAAAAGCTACAAAGGTTGATGGTGTTTACGACAAAGACCCTGAAAAATATCCTGATGCAAAACTCTTAAAAGAAATTTCTTATTTAGATGCAATAAATAAAGACCTTAAAGTTATGGACCATACAGCTATAACCTTATGCATGGAAAATAAACTTCCTATCGGAGTGTTTAACATAAAGAAAAAAGGTAATCTTAGAAAAATCGTTTTTGGTGAAGATGTAGGCTCAATAGTTAGATAAGGAGGGTTAAAAATGATAGAAGAATATCTTAAAGAAGCAGAAAAAAGAATGAAGGGAGCAGTTAATAAATACAAAGAAGAACTTTTAGGAATTAGAACAGGCAGAGCTTCTACAGGATTAGTTGAAAATATAAAAATAGATTACTACGGAACAGAACTTCCTTTAAAACAGCTTGCAACAATCTCAACTCCAGAGCCAGCTCAAATCGTAATCCAAACATGGGACAAATCAGCTGTAAAACTAATAGAAAAAGCGTTGATGGAAGCAAATCTTGGAGCAAATCCGCAAACAGAAGGAAACGTTATAAGATTAAACCTTCCACCAATGACAGAAGAAAGAAGGAAAGAAGTTGTAAAAATGATTCATAAGTTTGCAGAAGAAGCAAGAATAGCAATTAGAAATATAAGAAGAGACGAAAAAGAAAACATAGAAAAACTCAAAAAAGAAGGCTTTTCAGAAGACGACATCAAAAAAGCTCTTGAAAAACTCCAAAAATTAACAGACAGATACATAGAAGAAATCAATCAACTTACAGAGGCTAAGGAAAAAGAAATCCTATCTATTTAAATCCCTTTAAATCAAATAACTCTTTGAAATTTATGATAAAATTTATAAATTAGATTGTACTATTTTTTAATAACTTTGAGGTTAGTTTATGAAGGTTGAAGAAAAGGTAAAGGAATTACTTTTACCTATTTTAGAAGAAAGAGACTTTAAACTTGTGGATATTGAGTTTATACCAAGCAAAAGACCAATTTTGCGTATTTACATATACAATCCGGAAGGTACATCCATAGATGATTGTGAATGGGTAAGCAAAAGAATAGGAGCTTTACTTGATGTTGAAGATTTAATTGATAAAGCATATATCCTTGAAGTTTCTTCACCAGGATTAGACAGAAAATTTAAGAATATAGAAGAATACGATATTTTCAAAGGTAGAGATGTAGTAGTAAAAACAAAAGAACCTATCAATGAGAAAAAAGTGTTTAAAGGTACACTGCTGGGTTTAGAAGATGAAAAAGTAAAAATTAAAGAAAATGAAGAAACTGTAGAGATTCCATTTGAAAATGTTAGCCAAACAAAATTAGACTTTTAAGTGTAGGAGTAGGCATGTCTGTAAAACTAAAAAATGTAATAGAAACCATATCAAGAGAAAAAAATATTCCTGAAGATGTTATAGAAAAAGCATTAAGAGATGGTATTTTAACAGCTGTAAAAAAAGAGTTTAAATTAAGAGAAAAGGATGCTGTAAAAATTATTTTTGATAAAGAAAAAGATGAATTAAAAGTTTTAATCAAGAAAAAAGTCACGCCATTTGTAGAAGATGAAACAAAAGAAATTGCTTTAGAAGAAGCAAAAAATTACGACCCAAACGCAGATTATGGAAAATACGTGTATGTTCCATTGAATCTTGAAGATATTGGAAGAATCGCTTTAAGCGTTGCTAAAGAGGTAATAGCTAAAAAAGTTTCAAAGGTTGAAAGAGATATTTTATATAGAGAGTTTAAAGATTATGAAGGAAAAATAATAACCGGAACTGTTAGAAGATTTGAAGGTGATGATATAATCGTAGACTTAGGAAGAATTGAGGCAATTTTGCCAAAGGAAGAGCAAATTCCAAAGGAAAAATACAAAATAGGTGATAGAATAAGAGCTTTGGTTTTAAAAGTTTCTAAAGAAAACACCTATCCAATCATAGAAAAAGGAAAGTTAAAAAGGGTCATAAAAGTTTTCGAACCACCAATGGTTATACTTAGTAGAACACACCCTAACTTTCTTAAAAAATTATTAGAAATAGAGGTTCCTGAAATTGCAGAAGGTGAAATCGAGGTTAAGGCGGTTGCAAGAGAGCCAGGAGAAAGAGCAAAGGTAGCAGTTTATTCAAAGGATAAAAATATAGACCCTGTTGGTGTCGTAGTCGGCTTAAAAGGCAGCAGAATCCTAAATGTTTCTTCAGAATTATCCGGTGAAAAGATAGATGTTATAGAATGGGATGAAGACCCGGCAAAATTTATTATCAGAGCTTTAGCTCCTGCAAGAGCTAAAAAATATAGACTTCTTCCAAGAGAAAAAAGAATAGAGATTGCTGTTCCAAGAGAAGAACTTTCCTTAGCGATAGGAAAAAACGGCATAAATGCAAAATTAGCTCACAAGTTAACCGGCTGGCATATAGATATATTAAGTGAAGAAGATTTTGAGAGAATTCAAAAACTACCAAGTAAATAATGGATTTAGAAGCTGAAAAGAAAGTTATATCACTGCTGCAGCTTGCTTATAGGTCTGGAAAATTAAAGTTTGGATATGAAAATTTGTATAAACTTAAAGGAAAGCACTTTTTGATTTTAGCAAAAGACCTTTCAGAGAATACAAAAAAGGATATATTAAAGTTAAATAAATTTGAAATTTATTTTTTCAAAAATAAACAGGAGCTTGGAAAAATTTTTGGAAAAAATAACGTTGGCGTTGTTGCAGTTTTAGAAAACAACTTGGGCAGAGAAATAAAACGTTTTTTAAAAGGATAGGAGGTTTCATATTTGAAGTTAAAGGATTTAGCATTAGAGTTAGGCATAGACCCTAAAAAATTAAAAGAGGAGTTAAATGAAGAGCTTGGATTAGGGCTTAAAAAGATTACAGATAAATTACCTGATGAAGTAGTGGATTTAATCAAAGATAGATATAAAAAATCACAAGAAGTAAAAGAAGTCCAAGTAGAAGAAAAAGGAATTAAAGCTTTTGACCTTTATCACAGCTTAGGAATAACTCTTTCTGAATTAGAAGAAAAATTAAAAGAAGTGGGATTTTCAAAAGAGATCACAAACTGGACAATCATTGATGAAGAAACTGTTGAAAAAGTTAAAAAAGCCATAGAAGATGAAAAGAAAAGAAGAGAAGAAGAGTTAAGGAAATTAGAAGAAGAGAGAAAAAGAAGAGAAGAGGAAGAAAAAGCTAAAAAAGAAGAAGAGTTAAAAGCAAAAGAAAAAATAAAAGAAATTCCTGAAGAGAAAAAAGAAGAAGAAATTAAGCCAGAGCCAAAAAAAGAAGAAATTCCTGAAGTAATAGAAGGTGTAGTTGCAGAAGAAGAAAGAAAGCCTTTCAGAAAAGAAAAAAGAGAATTTGAAAAGAAAGAAGAAAGAAAGCCTTACGAGAAAAAACCTTTCGAAAAGAAGCCATACGAAAAAAGAGAAGGATATGAAAAAAGAGAAAAATACGAGAAAAAGGGAAAATTTGAAAAAAGAGAGGAAACAAGACCTCCTAAGGAAGGTTTTGCTGAAAAAGAAAAATACAAAGAAGAAAGAAAGCCATTTGAGAAAAAAGAGAGATTTGAAAAAAGAGAAGAAAAACAACCAACCCCTATTGCTATCGTTCCAGAGTCTATAAAAGAAGAGAAAAGGGTTGAGAAAAAAGAAACAAAAGAGGAAAGAGAAACAAGATTAGCAAAAGAACAAAAAGAAGAAATGGAAGCCCTCAGAAAGTTAATGGAAGGCCAACCTAAAAAGAGAAAGCCTAAGAAAGAAGAGAAGAAAAAAGAAGTAGAAGAGCAATCAAAAGAAGAAGAAATTAAAATCGTCCAAATCCCTGAAGTAATAACAGTTAGAGAGTTAGCAGATTTATTAGATATTCCTGTAAATCAAATATTGATGGATTTATTAAAAAGAAAAATACTTGCAACAGTAAACCAAACAATAGACCCTAAGATAGCTATAGAAATAGCAGAAGAACACGGATTTTTAGCTGAACTGAAAGAAGAAGGTGTAGAGGAAGAAAAAGAAGCAGAGGAAGAAATCCTTTCTGAAGAAGAAACAGCTGAAGAAGAAGGAAATCTTGTCCCAAGACCGCCTGTTGTGGTAGTAATGGGGCACGTAGACCACGGAAAAACTACGTTGCTTGACACTATTAGAAAAACAGATGTTGCAGCAAAAGAGCATGGTGGTATCACTCAGCATATAGGTGCTTATAAAATAAAACTTCCAAACGGAAAAGAAATAACATTCTTGGATACACCCGGACACGAGGCATTTACAACTTTAAGAGCAAGAGGGTCAAAAGTTGCAGATATAGCTATCTTAGTAGTTGCTGCAGATGACGGAGTAAAGCCTCAAACTGTAGAAGCTATTAACCACGCAAAAAGTGCAAAAGTTCCTATTGTTGTAGCTGTTAACAAGATAGATAAACCTGGTGCAGACCCTATGAGAGTAAGACAAGAGCTTACCCAGTATGGACTTATCCCAGAAGAATGGGGTGGAGATACGATCTTTGTAGATGTATCTGCAAAAACAGGAAAGAATGTAGAAGAGCTTTTAGAAATGGTCTTACTCGTTGCTGAAATGTTAGAACTCAAAGCAAACCCTAATAGGCAAGCAGTAGGAACAGTTATTGAATCTAAATTAGACCCTAAGAAAGGACCTGTAGCTACTGTTTTAGTTGAGAATGGTACTTTAAAAGTTGGAGATTACTTTGTAGCTGGTTATACTTGGGGTAAGGTTAAGGCTCTTTTGAACGAGAGAGGAGAAAGGCTTAAAGAAGCAGGACCTGGAACTCCCGTAGAGGTGCTTGGATTTGAAGAAGTTCCTCAAGCGGGAGATAAATTTATTGTAAAAGCATCAGAAAGAGAGGCTAAACAGTTAGCTGAAATTAGAAAATTAAGAAGAGAAGAAGAGCTTCTTGCTAAAAAGACAAGAATACATTTAGAAAATCTTAGCGAAGTTAAAGAAATTAATATCATTATTAAAGCTGATACACAAGGTTCTTTAGAGGCTCTCAGAAAGTCCATAGAAGAGCTTTCAAATAAATTTAGTGAAGTAAGTATTAATATAATACACGGTGCTGTTGGTGGAATTACAGAAAGTGATGTTATGCTTGCAGCGGCATCTAACGCAATAATTATAGGGTTCAACGTTAGACCAGATGCTGGAGCAAGAAAAGCTGCAGAAGAAGAGAACGTAGATATAAGAGTTTATAACATTATCTATCAAGCATTGGAAGATTTAGAAAAAGCAATGAAGGGTATGCTTGCTCCTACTTATAGAGAAGTATTGCTCGGGACTGCGGAAGTGAGAGCAACGTTTAAAGCAAAATCTATTGGTACAATAGCAGGATGTTATATTACAGATGGCATAATTAAAAGAAATGCAAAAGCCAGATTGGTAAGGAATGGTGTTGTAATATACGATGGAGAGATAAGCTCTTTAAAAAGATTTAAAGAAGATGTTAAAGAAGTTCAGAAAGGCTTTGAATGTGGACTTACTTTAAAGAATTTTAATGACATAAAAGTAGGAGACATAATAGAAGCTTATGAAATTGTTGAAGAAAGACCTCAATAAAGAAACTTTTAAAGTTGTTGAAATATTTCGTTCTGTTGAAGGCGAGGGAAGATGGGTAGGTCTTCCTGTTGTCTTTATAAGATTAGAAGGCTGTAATTTAAGATGTAGTTGGTGTGATACCCCCTACTCTTATACAGGAGAAAACTTTAAGTTACTAAGTATATCTGATATTTTAGAAGAGATAAAAAAATACAATCTAAAAAGAGTTTGTATTACAGGCGGTGAGCCATTCTTTACAGAAAATCTTGATATTTTGGTTGGAAATCTTATAGAAAACAACTATCAAGTATTTATAGAAACAAACGGTACTCTTTGGAATCAAAACTTTGAAAACTTAGATAAGTCTAAGATCTATATCACATGTTCACCAAAACCACCTTTCTATTTTATAAACAAAAATCTTTTACCCTATATATCTGAGTTTAAATTTGTCGTTGATGAAACCTTAGACGTTAAACATATTATAAGACCGGACCTTACGGAGTATATTAAAAACGATGTTATCGTACTTCAACCGGAAAGCAATAAGCCAGAAATGGTTAATAAAGCTTTAAAATTGCAAGATGAGCTTTTGAAGTTTGGCATTGAAAGTAGAATTATACCCCAGTGCCATAAAGTTTTAGGTTTGCCTTAATCTGCAAAAGTATTAAGTATCTTTGCAATTTCCCTTTGTCTTTCAAAAATGTATTTTGCTACTTCGTCTTCAACCTTAGCTGTCGCATTTAAAATTTTTGCACCATATCTATAAGTATTATCAGGTCTTTCTATTTTGTAAAGAACTTTAAAAACAATTGGCAAGGATTTACCATTAATATTAAGTTTTCCTGAGAATGGTTTATTTAATTCTAAATAAACAGTTTTTGGCAACTTAAAACTAAATCCTTTCTCAGAAATGTCCCTAAGCAGCACACATACATTGATGTCATCATCTATCTCTAATAGAATTGGATTTTTTTGGGAACATTTTACTCTTACATGTTCCCTTTTTACTTTTGGTTCTATAGCAAGAAAAGGAAAGGTTGTAACTAAAGTTTCCTTATTCCAAAATAAAGGTCTTAAAAGTAGAACTTCATTGCTAAACCTTACATAAATTTCTTTTTCCTGATTTATCATTGCTTCTATTTTTGGATTTATTTCAAACTCAATCTGCTTTCTTTCAAAATCTATATCTAAAACAGGTAAAACAACTTTTATTGGTGATTCATCATAAAAAATATATGCTTCTATTTTTTTATCTTTTTGTAGTTTATTTATAAACCTATCAATTATCCCGTCTGACATAGCAACCTCAGGCCTATGTTATACTAATATTTTAACACAATGAGAAGGAGTATCAATATTGAATGAGATTCTAAGCTCTCTTGAAATTTCATTTATAAAAGGTATTGGGAATATAACTTTTAAAAATTTAATACTCAAATTTAAAACTTCGGAAAATATTCTTAATACAGATTTTAATCAGCTAAAAGAAAACTTTGGTGAAAATATAGCAAATTTAATTGTAAATAGAGATAAATCTTTAAGAGAAAGAGCTTTAAAAGAGTATGAGAAAGCTTTAAAATACAACGTCCGGATAATTCCATTTTCTTCTGAAAACTATCCTAAGCTGCTAAAAGAAATTCCAGACCCACCAATGGTTTTGTATGTTAAAGGTAATTTAAATAATTTAGATAACTCTCTTTCTGTTGTTGGAACGAGAAAGTATTCTAATTATGGTCTTTATGTAGTAAACTCTATCGTTAAAGAATTGGCAAAGAATGGTGTAACTATAGTTTCTGGACTTGCCTCCGGAATTGATACCTTGGCACACAGAATAACTTTAAAAGAAAATGGTTATACTATTGCGGTTTTAGGCAATGGTATTGATATAGTGTATCCTTACGAAAATAAAAAGCTTTATGAAGAAATCTCAGAGAAAGGTTGTATTATTTCTGAATTTCCGTTTGGAACAAAACCTTCACAATACACATTTCCAAATAGAAATAGAATTATAGCCGGATTGACTTATGGAACGTTTGTAATTGAAGCACAAGAAAAATCAGGAAGTTTAATAACAGCTAATTATGCTAACGACTACGGTAGGTTAGTTTTTACAGTTCCGGCAAACATAAATCTATCTTCTGCAACAGGTAATAATCTTCTTATAAAAGATGGAGCTATTCCAATAACAAGCTTTGAAGATTTTAAAGACCATTTACCATTTTTAAATTTTAAAAAGGAAAATTTTGAAAAAGTTTTAGATTTAACAGAGGAAGAAAAATTTATACTTCAAATCATAGGGTCTGATAAGGTTTATATTGATAAAATCATAGAATCGGTAGATGGAAAATTTGATGTTTTTACAGTTTTAAATGAAATGGTAATTAAAGGCATTCTTTCTGAGGAGTTTGGATTTTATTATCATAGTTAGCTTAAGAAAGCTCTATATAAAATTTCTAATTTAAATCATTTAAAAATCTACGCTATTTTTATATAATCTGAAGGAGAAAATTTATAACAGGAGGTCTTAGTATGTCAGAATTTAGACATGTTTTTGTATGTATGCAAAGAAAACCACCAGGAATGCCATCTTGTGGTGATAAGGGCTCTGACCAAATTTTTATGAAATTCCAAGAAGCATTAATGACAAAAGGGCTTTTTAACAAAATGGCAGTAACTGCAACAGGTTGCTTAGGTCCATGTATGTTTGGTCCAAATGTAGTTGTATATCCTGATGCTATCTGGTATGGAAACGTTACTCCAGCCGACGTAGAGGAGATAGTTCAAAAACATATAATTGAAGGACAACCAGTAGAAAGACTTATAGTATCAAAAGGAAAACCACCGGGAATGTTTTAATATAAATTGTATAAGCTAAAAGAAGTATGGGAATTAGAATTACTTGTACTTCTGTCTGTCCTGAGGACTTTAGTCCGAAGGATCTCCTCTTTTGATTTTTTGAAAAGAAAAGCAGGGGATTCTTCGCTGACGCTCAGAATGACAAAATAGGAGTATAAAAGGACGGAGATTCTTCACCGGTTGCAGAATGACGCAGTTTAAGAGTTTTTGTCAGTAAGCAACAAACTAAGAGTCTTATAATTTATTTTAATTTTTCCAAACCAACATGACTTACATACCTTTAAAAAATATAAATGTATAAATTTCCTCTATTTCCAGATTTGTCTATATAGCCTTCCTTTGGAATTTTTAAAGTTAAAGGTAATTGTTCTTCCTTTGGAATTTTTAACTCTAAAATCTCATCTGTTATTGTTTTAATTCTCAGAATTTCATACTCTTCCAATGGCTTTTGTAATTTTAATTTTAGATACAAATCATTGCCTATTTTTTTAAAAACATTTTCAACCAGCTTAAATCTTATTATCAGGTCTCCGCTTTTTCCACCGCTTATACCATCATGACCTAAATTTCTAATTCTTAACCTTTCTCCATCATCAATACCTTTTGGAATGTTAATTTTAATAGATTCTAATCCTTTATAATAGCCTTGTCCTTTACATTTTTCACAAGGATTTAGAATTTCATATCCTTTACCAAAACAATTAAAACAAACGATTTTTCCTATTTTTGTCTGGATTTTGCCAATTCCATCGCATTTTTTACACTTTACAATCTTGCTTGATTGTGAGAGACCCGAACCTTCACAATTTTCACATGTTTTGTATCTTTTGTAAGTGATGACTTTTTCACTACCCAAAATAGCATCTTTTAGACTAACTTTTAGAGTTATATGAATGTTTGAACCATTTTTTGGCTTATCAGTAAATCCTAAAAATTCAAGAAGTTTTTCCTCAAATACATTTAAAAGATTTGATTTTCCAAGAATGTTATTATAAGAACTTCTTTTTTCTGGGTCTATGAGAGTTTTATATGCTTGGTTGATAAGCTTGAAAATTTCTTCCGAATCTTTGTTTAAATCAGGATGGAACTTTTTGGCTTGCTTTCTGAAGGCTTTTTTTATCTCTTCTTCGGTAGCATCTATTTTTAAGCCAAGAAGTTTATAAAAATTCATTATGTTATTTCTTCTTCCTCAGATATAGCAACTACTACTTTTGCCGGTCTTATAACTTTACCTTTATATTTATATCCTGCTTGAAGGACTTTGACGATTTGATTATTTCTATACTCTTTTGTTTTTAGAGTTTCTAAAGCTTCATGCTCCATTGGATTAAATTCCCCTGCTGCCTCTATCTTTTCAATTCCATAGCTTTGAAGAAGGTTCATAATTTGATAATGCGTCATCCGTATTCCTTGCATGATTGCGTTTATATCATTAGATACTTTAAAGCTTTCTAACGCTTTTTCAAAATTATCTACCACATCTAAAAAAGCTTTTGCAAACTTTTCTATAGATTCTTCTTTTATTTGCTCTCTTTCTTTTATTGCTCTGATTTTATAATCTTCAAAATCTTTTTGAATAGATTGATATAAAGCGCTTAAACGTTTTGCAGCTTCTTCCGTTTTTTGTAATTTTTGTTTTAATGTTTCTACTTCTTCTTGCAGCTTCTTTATAAGCTCATCTTTCTCTTGCTCTGTTAAAGGCTTTTCTTCTCTAACTTCTTCTTGATTTTGTTCTTGGTTTTCAATGTTTTCTTGATTATTCTTTTCTTCCAACTTTTTACCTCCTGATTTTTGTTTTACAAACATTACGGAATAATTTTAAATTTTATTTTCTTCTAACTTTATATAATTTATGTCTGATAAAGTTTTTTACAAGAAAATATCTTCGCCAAATGTTGTCAAATCTATAAATTCGTCTGCAACTTCTATTAACTCTTTAGCTGTTGTTTGTTTAAATGCTGCAATTTCTACTTTTACACCTTTTGTTTGTAAGTATTTTACAAGGTCTTTAAAATCTCCATCTCCCGTCGTAAGTATGGCTACATCTATCTTTTCAGATAAAGCTATAGCATCTATTGCTATTCCCATGTCGGGAGTTAAAATAATGTTGTGTCTAAATAAAATTATAAGGAGGAGTAGTAATGGATAAGAAAGAATACTTTGAAAAAATATTAGACAGATCTACCGAAGAATTAGTAAAAGAACTTTTCCCAAACGGTATAACAACTCAAGAAGAAAAGATAGGTATAAGAAAGCTTTTAGAATCTGTTGTGGAACTGATTATGAATCAGGAAAGAAATTTCTTCCTTGAAAATGACGATGATAACAAAGCAAATGGGTATTATGAAAGAAGCCTAAATACTGGTTCTTTCAAGCTTAACATAAATGTCCCAAGAGATAGAAAGGGTAAATTTAGACCACAAATATTACCTGACCCTTATAAAAGAGTTAATGAAGATTATATAGACCTTCTTATGAGTTTGGTATCCAATGGATACTCAGAAAGCAAGATAGATTCTACATTAAAAAGCTTGGGCTTAAACTACTCAAAACAACATATGGATGCAATCAAAAAACAGCTTATAGAAAGACTTGAGTGGCTTTAAAACAAGAGAGCTTCCATCGGATGCATTTGTACTGTATATAGATGCATATCACTGTGATATAAAAGAAAAAAACAAAATTAGGAAAGCTTCTGTTTATGTAGTTCTTGGAATAGATTTACAAGGAAATAAAGATATATTTGGATTTTACACATTTTTCAGTAGTGAAAACAAAGCAGACTGGATAAAAGTATTCAATGATTTAATAGATAGAGGACTAAAAAGGGTAATGCTTATAGTAAGTGATGATTTTCCTGGGATAACAAAAGCCATAGAAACACTATTTCCTTATACAGACCATCAGCTATGTTTAGTCCATTTACAAAGAAACGTTAGAAATCAGATGGATAAAGAAGATTCACAAGTATTTAACAAAGAACTGAAAAACATAAAAGAAAACAGCTTAGATTATGAAGATGGATTAGAAAAATTAGATGATTTATGCGGTAGATTTAAGTCTAAATATCCAAGCTTTATAAAACATATTCAATCTAACAAAGAGAGATACTTATGTTTTTTAAAATATCCAGAAAATCTAAGAAAGCACATATACACAACAAATCCAGTTGAAAGTGTTAATAGCATGATAGAAAAGGTAAGAATAAATTTAGGTGGATATTTTCAATCTGTGGACATTCTTGAGATAAATCTGCTTATACAAAGAGACAATTTAAAGAATGGAAAATGGAAAAAGCCTATACCTGCTTTTAAAGGAGCTTCTTATGAAATTTTACAATTGTTTAATAAAAAGTTTTCAGTCCAGACACAAAATTATTGACAAGTCTCCCCATGTCCCAATCTGCTTTAATTGTTGTCCAAAGATTACCTTCTTCATCCAATCTTTTAAATATTTTTGGCTCCTTTTCTCTAACTTGATAGCCTATATGTTTAAGCGTGTTTATAAATCCTTTTTGGTCAACACCTTGTAGTTTCACTATATAAGCAAAGGCTCTAACTAAAATCCTGTCTCCAAGAGTTTTATAAAGGATGCTTTCAAAATTTACTTTTCTATTAAATGTATCCCTTGCTGAATAATATAGATTCTGTATGTCTACAAATATAGCAACTCTTTGATTGTTATATATCTTTTTGTTCAAGAATAACTCCTTTTTAGCATTATTTTTTCTTAATTCTACCATATTAAGCACAAAGTTTGTATAAATTCAAATTCAAATTCAAATTTTTTCCTGATTAAATCCGTCAGTTAAGCTAAGTTTTTAACTTTAAATTAAATTAAGACTTTACAAATTTTTTTATGTTATAATATTCTCTAAATTTTTTTAATAGGAGGTAGTTAAAAATGAAAAAATTAGTACTCGGATCAGTAGCAGCTGTATTATCAGCATCTTTACTTTTCAGCTGCCAAAAGAAAGAAGAACAACCAGCTCAACAAGCTGCACCAGCACCAGCTGAACAACAAGCTGCACCAGCACCAGCTCCAGCTCCAGCTGAACAACAACCAGCTCAACAAGCTGCTCCAGCACCAGCTGAACAACCAGCTGCACCAGCAGGCGAACAAAAACCAGCTGAACAAAAGTAATTTCACACTATATAAAGGGAGGCTTGTCCTCCCTTTCATTAATGAAAATTTCCTATTTTAAAAATTCTTCTTTTTAATTATCTTTCGAAAACTTCCATACATTTTAAAGAATCGTCATTAAACTCTCATTCAAGTAAAAGAAGAAAAGATGATTTAAAATTTTGTCAGAACATACAATTTACATACCCATCCTTTAAAATCTTGTTATGTTAGAATATTCCCAATTGTTCCCTTTTAAGGAATATAAACTAAATTTATACATACCTACAAAACAAGGAGGGAAGACTTAATGAAAGGCTACTGGATGCCAGTATTACATTCCCACTTGCCATTTGTAAAACACCCAGAATATGAATACTTTCTTGAAGAACATTGGCTTTTTGAAGCTATAACAGAAACATACATACCACTTTTGATGAGATTTAAGAAGCTTGAAGAAGAAGGTGTAGATTTTAGAATAACAACCTCTATCACTCCACCTTTAGCATATATGCTATCAGACCGGCTGCTGATTGAAAAGTACAAAAAATATCTTGACAAAATGCTATCCCTTACAGAAAAAGAAATCAAGAGAACAAGAGCAAGTGAAACATTTAACAAGCTGGCAAATTTTTATAACAAGCTGTTTACTTATATTAAAGATTTTTTTTACGGATTTTTAAATCAAAATGTTTTAAACGGTTATAGATATTTTGAAGAAAAAGGATATATAGAAATAATTACTTGCAATGCAACCCATGGGTTCTTGCCTTTACTTCAACCAGAAATTCAATCTGTAGAGAGACAAATTGAGCTTGCAATCAAAACTCACGAAAAATTTTTTGGGAAAAAGCCAAAAGGCATTTGGCTTGCAGAATGTGCATATTACGATGGACTTGATAGTATATTAGCTAAGCATGGAATAGAGTATTTCTTTTTAGATTCTCATGGATTGCTTTTTGGAAAGCCAACTCCAAGATACGGCGTTTTTGCACCTATTTATACACCATCAAAAGTGGCAGCATTTGGAAGGGACCCAGAGTCTTCAAAGCAAGTATGGAGTGCAAAGGAAGGATACCCAGGAGACCCTAACTACAGAGACTTTTATAGAGATATAGGTTTTGACCTTGAATTTGATTATATCAAAGACTATATAAGCCCGGATGGAATTAGAGTTTATACAGGAATAAAATATTACAGAGTAACCGGAGATGTTGACCTTGCCCACAAACAACCATATGACCCAGATAAGGCAAAAGAGATGACAAAGGTTCATGCTGGACATTTTCATATATCAAGAGAAAAACAAATGGAACATCTTGGCAAATTTATGGATAGACTGCCGTTAATAGTTTCTCCTTACGATGCAGAACTGTTTGGCCATTGGTGGTTTGAAGGACCAGAATTTTTATATAATCTTTTTAAAGAAATTGATAAACATAAACAATTTAAAGCAATTACCCCATCTGAATATCTGAACATATATCCAGAAAACCAAGTAATTAGACCATCTCCATCATCGTGGGGAGATAAGGGATACTATGAAGTATGGATAAATCCAAAAAATCACTGGGTTTATAGATATTTACATCAAATGGAAAGAGATTTAGAAAGCTTAAAATCTAAATATAACAATCAAAGAGTCTTAAAGCAGCTAGAGGTTCAGCTCCTGCTGGCTCAAAGCAGTGATTGGACATTTTTAATAACAACAGAAACAGCCCAGCAGTATGCAACAAACAGATTGAAAGAACATATAAGCCATTTTTACACATTGAAAGAACAGTTAGAGATGGGTAAAATAGATAAAGAGTATTTAGAATTTTTAGAGTATAAATACAGTATTTTTGGGTAAGGAATTAGGTATTTTTATAAATTTAAGTAAGGAGATCCTTCGGACTTACGTCCTCAGGATGACAAGGAAAGTGAAAAAGCGGAAGAGTAGGGGCGATTCATGAATCGCCCTTACGAAAGTAAAGTTGTCATTCTGAGCGAAGCGAAGAATCTCCTACTTTTATTGAATTTCTTACTCCGACATAGCTTTAGAGTATAAATACAACATTTTTAGAGGAGGTTTTATTTTGAAAGAGAAAGTAAATGAATGTTTAAAACTGCAAGATGAACTTAACAAAAAGATTGATATAAATTGGAAAAATATAAGAACAAAAGAAGACTTTTTTAGAGCTATATGGCTTGAATGTGCTGAATCTGTTGAATCTTTGCCTTGGAAATGGTGGAAAAAGATTGAACCAGATATAGAAAATCTTGAAATTGAACTTGCTGATATATTTCATTTTGTTTTATCATTGGTTCTTATGGAGAGAAACCCGAATTTAAGTTATTTTTACAAAGGTTTAAACAAAGACTTCTCAGATTTAAAAGATATAGAAGGTGATTATATTAACCATTATTTAGCACAAAAGTATAAAGAAGAAGAAAATACGAAAATTTACATCTATTTGATAGAAAGAATAGCAGAAAAAGCCTTAAGGCAAGATTTAAAAGGCGTGTTATTTTTCTTTGGTATGGTTGTCTCGGAAGTCTTTAATTTTGATAAATTATACCTTCTTTATATCGGCAAAAATATACTCAATCATATAAGACAAGAAAAAGGTTATAAATCTGGAAACTATCAAAAAGTAATTGGTGGCTTAGAGGATAACAAATATTTATTAAATGTAATCAAAGAAGTAGGCTCAAAAGATGAACTTGAAGAAAAGTTAAGAAATGTTTTTAATAATTTAGAGGTAAAAAGCAATGAATGATTCAGGTTATTTTTTCATAGGACAGTTATTTTGGTTAATTTTCCTCTTCATGTTTATATTTCCTGTTATTCAAGCCCAGATGCTTCAGTGGAGCAGAGAGAGGATATTAAAAGCTATAGAAGAAAAATACGGCTCTAAGGTAATAACATTAATCCATAGACAAGAGACAAGGTCGTTGTTTGGATTTTTTATGATGAGGATGATAACCATAGAAGATTCAGAGGCTGTTTTAAGGGCAATCAGAATGACTCCAAAAGATAAGCCTATAGATTTTATAATACATACTCCCGGCGGAATAGCATTGGCTGCAACACAGATAGCAAGAGCTTTGGTAGCACATCCTGCAAAAGTAAGGGTAATAGTACCACACTATGCAATGTCTGGGGGGACGTTAATAGCATTGGCTGCAGATGAAATAGTCATGGACCCATTTGCAGTTTTAGGACCTGTTGACCCACAGCTTGGAACGGAACCGGCAGCATCCTTAGTAAGGATAGAACAGTTAAAAGACCCAAAAGATATAGATGACCAAACGCTTGTTAAAATTGACATGAGTAAAAAAGCTTTAAAGCAGATGAAAGACACAGTTAAAGAAATTCTTATAAAAAAAGGGCATAGTGAAGAAAAGGCTGAATTTATAGCGAATGAACTATCTCAAGGAAAATGGACGCATGACTATCCGCTTACATACGATTATCTAAAATATTTGGGACTAAACGTAAGCACCCAAATGCCGGAAGAAGTTTATGCTTTGATGGATTTATATCCTCAACCGACAGGAATTCCTGCTGTCCAATATTTACCAGAACCACCAGTAAAAAGACCAGAGGCAATTAAAAAATGAAAGTAAATTTAAAAAACACATTTATTACAGGACTTTTTGTTTTAATACCTATAATAGTTACATTTTGGGTTGTAAAGACCGTTTTATCAGCAGTAAATAATCTAATACTTCCTTACATTGAAGAGCTTGGTGTTCCGGTTCCTCATATTCCCGGTCTTGGGATATTAGTAACTTTAAGCATCATCTTTCTCCTTGGACTCTTGGCTCAAAATTATTTTGGCAAGAGATTACTGGAATATTGGGATAAATTTATTTCAAAAATTCCTGTAGTGAGCTCTATTTACAATGCAACAAAGCAAACGATGGAAACATTATTCTCAAAGAAAGAAAATTTCTCAAAGGTTGCTCTTGTTAGATATCCACATAAAGACACCCTTGCGATAGGCTTTGTGGCTAATGAGTTAAAAATATGTAATGAACATTATTACATTGTTTTTATACCAGCAGCAATAAACCCAACTTCTGGGTTTGCCATAATGGTGAAAAAAGAAGACCTTATTCTTACAGATTTAACCGTTGAAGAAGCAACAAGAACTATACTTTCTGGTGGATTAGTTATTAAAAAACAAATAAAATTATTAGAAAATCAAAAAACAGAAGAAGCAAAGGTTGTAGAAAACGGAGAAAAAAATGCCGTATGAAGATTTAAGGGAGTTTATATCAGACCTTGAAAAAAACGGAGAGTTAGTCAGAGTAAAAAGTAAAGTTAGTCCGATTCTTGAAATAACCGAGCTTGCAGATAGAATGTCAAAGCTTCCAAAAGGTGGAAAGGCTTTACTTTTTGAAAACGTTGAAGGATACGAAAACATCCCGGTTTTAATCAATGCCTTTGGAAGTGAAAAGCGTATGAAAATGGCACTGGGCGTTGAAAGTTTTGAAAGCATCGGCTGGAAATTATATAAAATCTTAAAACCAGAAATTCCTAATACATTTTTAGACAAGATAAAAAAGCTACCAGAATTGAAAAGATTAAACGACGCTTTACCTGTTGTTGTCAAAGATGGAAAATGTAAAGAAGTAATCAAAAAAGGTCAAGATGTAAACATCTTTGATTTTCCGGTTTTAAAATGTTGGCCAAAAGACGGTGGAAGGTTCATAACACTTCCGATAGTCATTTCAAAAGACCCGGAAAACGGAATAAGAAATGTAGGAATGTACAGAATACAGCTTATAGATAGAGACAAAGTAACAGTTCATTGGCAGATTCATAAAGGCGGTTCTCATCATTTTTGGAAGGCTAAAAAACTTGGTGTTAAAATCCCTGTTGCTATAGTGGTAGGTGCAGACCCTGTTCTTACTTACTGTGCATCCGCTCCACTACCTGAAGATGTAGACGAATTTTTATTCGCCGGTATTATTAGAGACAAAGGTGTTAAGCTTGTAAAATGTGAAACGGTTGATTTAGAAGTTCCGGCAGATGCAGAAATTGTGATAGAAGGATACATAGACCCAAGCGAGCCATTAGTTGATGAAGGACCATTTGGAGACCATACAGGATTTTACACTCCTGTTGATAAATATCCATTAATGCATATAATATGTATAACTCATAGGAAAAATCCTATCTATCATACAACGGTGGTAGGAAAGCCGCCAATGGAAGATGGTTGGCTTGGAAAAGCAACAGAAAGAATATTTTTACCACTTGTTCAGTTTAATTTACCAGAAATTGTAGATTACAATTTGCCAATCTCTGGATGTTTTCATAACTTTGCTTTTGTATCTATAAAAAAACGTTATCCCGGACATGCATTTAAAGTTATTAACGCACTTTGGGGGCTTGGTCAGTTAATGTTTGAAAAGCATATAATAGTTTTTGATGAATGGGTAAATATTCATGATATTGATGAAGTTTTATGGATTTGGGGTAATAATGTAGACCCTTCAAGAGATGTAATTATTCAAAAAGGTGTAATAGATGTTCTTGACCATTCTACAAACCTGCCGGGCTTTGGTGGAAAAATGGGAATAGATGCAACTACTAAATGGAAAGAAGAAGGCTATACAAGAGATTGGCCAGAGGTTGCAAAAATGGATGAAGAAGTAAAGAAAAAGGTTTTGCCTGTTTGGTACGAGATACTGCAAAAGATGAAAGGTGAAAGGTGAAAAGTAAGACGTTTGCCACGAGTGAGAAATTCAAAAATATGAGATTCTTTGCCGACTGCAAAATGATACTGTTAGATGTTTACTTGTCATCCCGAAGCCGAAGGTCGAAGGATCCCCCTATCTAAATTTTATAAAAATTCCCAACTTCTCATCCGATGTATACTTAATCTAACATTATTTCTTTCTATTTACTTCTCTAAATCCTATATCTTTTCTATAAAAAGCTCCTTCAAAATGAATCTTTTCTATAGCTGAGTAAACTTTTTCTCTTGCTTTAATAATGTCTTCACCTGTTGCTGTTACAGTCAAAACTCTTCCGCCGTTTGTTATTATCTTTCCATCTACTTCTTCAGTTCCAGCATGGAATACAACTACATCTTGGTCTTTTTCTGCCTCTTCTATTCCTGTAATTACTTTTCCTTTTTCATAAGCATCAGGATAGCCCTTAGATGCCATTACAACGCCAATAGCATAGTCAGGATTCCATTTTGGTTTTACATTTTCGATATTTCCTTCAAGAATTTCCAAAATATGCTCAACTAAATCTGATTGTAATCTTCTCATTATTGGCTGAGTCTCCGGGTCTCCCATTCTAACGTTAAACTCTAAAACATTTATGCCTTTTGGTCCTATCATAAGACCGGCATACAAAAAGCCACACATGCTTCTTCCTTCATTAATCATTGCTCTAAGGGTTGGATATACTATCTTTTCTTGAATCTCTTTTTCCATTTTTGGAGTTATAAGACTGCATGGAGAGTATGCACCCATACCGCCAGTATTTGGTCCTTCGTCGTTATCATAAGCTCTTTTATGGTCTTGAGATGTTGGCATCGGGACGAGTTTATCATCTTTGACAAAGCATATATAAGATGCTTCTTCCCCTTCTAAAAATTCTTCAATTACAACTCTTTTACTTGCTGGTCCAAACTTTCCGGCAAACATATCTTTCACTGCTTGGATAGCCTCTTCTTCTGTTTTTGCTACAACTACACCTTTACCTGCAGCAAGTCCATCGGCTTTTATAACTATTGGTGCCCCTACTTCTTTTATAAACTTTATAGCATCTTCTTCTTTTTCAAAGCTTTCAAACTTTGCCGTAGGAATGCCGTACTTTTTCATTAAATTTTTAGCAAAGACTTTACTTGCCTCTAAAATCGCAGCTGATTTTTGATGTCCGAATATTTTTAATCCTTCTTCATTAAATCTATCAACAATGCCCTCGGATAATGGTTGCTCGGGTCCTACTACTGTTAAATCTATCTTATTTTCTTTTGCAAATCTAACGAGATTGTATATATCCGTTGGAGATATATTTACTCTTTTTGCTATTTTGCCTATACCGGCGTTTCCGCTTGCACAGTATACTTCTTTTACAAGACTACTTTGTTTAATCTTCCAAACTAAAGCATGTTCTCTTCCACCATTTCCTACAACCAATACTTTCATAGCACTTCCTCTTCATATTTTGATATATGTTTATAGTCTTCTCTTTCTTTTATTACTTTAAAGTTTGAACCATCAACCAATACTTCTAACGCTCTTGGTCTTACGTTGTAGTTTGATGACATGCTGCTACCATATGCACCGGCAGTCATTATGGCTAACAAATCTCCTCTCTCTACTTTTCCAATTTTTCTATCAAGAGCTAAAAAATCTCCTGTCTCGCAAATTGGACCCACTATATCAGCTATCATCTCTTCATCTTTTTCTTGAACGTTTAAAACATGGTGGTAAGCATTATACATGGCAGGTCTTACAAGGTCATTCATTCCAGAATCAACAATAACAAAATGTTTTTCTTGTTTATCTTTTAAAAAGATTACTTTCGTTATTAATGCTCCGGCTTCAGCAATCAAAGACCTTCCCGGCTCTATTATTAACTTTAATCCGGTTTGTTTCACTACAGGAATTATTGCGTCTGCTAAATCTTTTGGAGTGGGTGGGTTATCGTCAGGATGATACTTAACTCCAAGACCACCGCCCATATCTATAAATTTTAATTCGATTCCTTCTTTTTTTAGTTTAAACACAAGGTCTACGACTTTTTCAGCAGCTTCTCTAAATACAGAAATGTCCATTATCTGAGAGCCTATATGACAATGAACGCCTACCACATTTAAATTTTCAAGCTTCGCAGCCTTTTTATAAGCATCTAATGCTTGGTCTATATCTATTCCAAATTTGCTTTTCTTTAATCCTGTTGAAATGTAAGGATGGGTTTTTGGGTCTACATTAGGATTAACTCTTATAGACACATTGGCTTTTTTTTCTTGTTTGCCCGCAATTTCATTGATTACATCAAGCTCCATAAAGCTTTCAACGTTAAAAGAAAGAATGTTTTCACTTATAGCATAACTAATTTCAAAGTCCGTTTTTCCAACTCCAGCATAAACTATCTTGTTTGAAGAAAATCCAGCTTTTTTTGCCTTATAAAGCTCTCCACCGGATACAATGTCAGCACCAACACCATTTTCTTCAAAAATTTTTAGTAGACTAAGATTAGAATTTGCTTTTAAAGCATAGCAGATTAATGTATCATAATCTTTGAACGCTTCTTTATACTGGTTAATTTTATCTAAAATTGCTTTTTTACTGTAAACAAAGAATGGAGTGCCAACTTTTGAAGCTAAATTTAATATGCTAACCTCTTCACAGTAAAGTTTTTTTTCTATATATCCGAAGTAATTATATACCTGATGCATTAATAAAGTTTTGCCTCCAAATAAAAATTGCAGTAGAATAGATAATCATAATTTTATAAATTTTTCAAGAAGGATAACCATATATGGGCGTAGAAATAAAAGGGTTGACTGTACCAGCTTTGCTTATTAAATTAGACCCAAGTAAAAGCTTGCAGGAAAATATTGATGAACTTAAACAAAAACTTTCTTCTGCTTTCTTTAAAGGGTCTTATGCTGTTGTTGATTATAACGGGTTAGAACTAAACGAAGAATCAAAAGTCGAGATAGAAAAGGTTTTGAAAGATTTTAATGCATCAGTTTTAGGATTTCAAAATACAAAGAATAATAAAGAGAGTTTAAAAGGTGTTACTCAAAAAAAATCTTTAAAAATTATAAACAAAACACTAAGAAGTGGTCAAAAAGTAGAGTATGATGGAGATGTTTTAATCCTTGGTGATGTTAACCCTGATGCTTATGTAGTTTCTTCCGGAAGCGTTATCGTCATGGGTAATTTAAGAGGCGTGGTACATGCCGGAGCTAATGGAGATGAAACAGCCGTAGTTATGGCATTAAAACTTAGACCACAGCAAATAAGAATCTCTAATTATATTGCAAGGTCTCCTGATGAACCTGATGTTAAAGCTGAAGAGTCAAATTCTCCAGAAATTGCATATATTGAAAATAATGCAATAGTTATAGATAAAATTAAATAAAAGAGGTGTAAAAAATGGCAAGAGTTATAGTTGTAACTTCTGGAAAAGGTGGAGTAGGGAAAACTACTATCACAGCCAATATATCCACTGCTTTGGCAATGATGGGAAAAAAAGTTTTAGCAATAGATGCAGACATAGGTCTTAGAAATTTAGACATGATTCTTGGTCTTGAAAATAGAATAGTCTATGATATTGTTGATGTTGTTGAAGGAAGGGTTCCTCCGGAAAAAGCTTTTGTAAAAGATAAAAGAGGGCTACCGTTGTATCTACTGCCGGCAGCACAGACAAAAGATAAAGATGCTGTAAAACCCGGTCAAATGGTAGATATTGTAGAAAAAGTTAAAGATAGTTTTGATTATATATTCATAGACTCTCCGGCCGGAATTGAAGGTGGATTTAAAACCGCTGCCGCTCCTGCTGAAGAAGCTATTGTAGTAGTAAATCCAGAAGTATCATCTGTAAGAGATGCTGACAGAATAATTGGATTGCTTGAATCTATGGAGAAAGGAAATGCAAGGTTAGTTATAAACAGAATTAGATTGCATCAGGTTAAGAAAGGTGAGATGTTATCAGTTGAAGATATAGAAGAAATCTTACAAATACCAAAAATCGGTATCGTGCCGGACGAAGAAAAATTAGTAGATTTTACTAACAGGGGAGAACCGATTGTTTTACATAAAGAACTTCCTGCAGCAAAAGCAATCATGAACATAGCAAGAAGATTAGAAGGTGAAGAAGTCCCATTTACAGAGCTTGAGGAGAAGAAAGGATTTCTTGCTAAGCTTTTTGGAAGATAGAAAGAGGAGGGAAAAATGTCAATTTTTAGTTTTTTTAAAAGACAATCATCAGCAAATAAAGCTAAAGAAAGACTGATGATGGTTTTATCATATGAAAGAAAAGGATTGCCACCAAATTTTGCTGATATATTAAAAAATGACCTTATAACGGTTTTTTCAAAATATCCACAATTTGATTCCCATAACATAGAAGTTGAGATAAAATCTGAGAATGACAGAGATGAACTTTGGATAAGCATTCCATTTGCTAATGGTAAATAAATGAAAAAAATAACGTTTGCTTTACCAAAAGGAAGGCTTTTTTCTCAATCTATAGAAATTTTCCAAAAATCCGGAATTCTTAATGAAAACATAGACCAAAATACAAGAAAGCTTATTTTAGAATCTAAGGATTTTAAGTTTTTGGTAGTAAGGTCTAAAGATGTTCCGGTTTATGTAGAGTCTGGAATTGCAGACATAGGTGTAGCAGGAGACGATGTTTTATTAGAATCAAATCCGGATGTTTATAAACCGGTTGATTTAAAGGTTGGATACTGTAATATTGTTGTTGCAGGCAAGCCAGAAGATAAAGAATTTTACTTTTCAAATCCATCAAATATTTCAGTTGCTACCAAATATCCAAAAATAACCCAGGAATATTTTTCTCAGAAAGGTATAAATGTTAAGATTTATGAGCTCTATGGCTCTGTTGAGCTTGCTCCATTGGTAGGACTTGCAAGGTTTATCGTCGATATTGTAGAAACAGGCACAACCCTTAGAGAAAACGGGTTAGTTGTAATTGAACCAATAAGACCATCTACAGCAAAGCTCATCGTAAATAGAATAAGCTATAAACTAAAATCAGAAAAAATTTTCCCAATCATTGAAAAGATAGAAGAATATTTGAGGAATTAAGACGTAAGATGTGAGAGGTAAGAAGTAAATTTTTCACTTACTCACCTTCTAACTCACTTCATCACCTACACAATTATTCACTTTCTCACCTTCTCACTTACTTGCTTTATGCTAAAATTTAAATCGAACGAATAAATCATTATCAGAGGTGAACAACATGAAAGATATTCCTATTACTGTCAAAAACGTTAAAGACTTTCCATTAATAGCAATAATTCTTGCCGCCGGAAAAGGGACAAGATTTAAATCAGAAAAGCCCAAAGTTTTGCATAAAGTACTTGGAAAGCCGATGATTTGGTATGTAAAATATGCAGTATCATGGATAAAACCAGACGAGATCGTTTTTGTAGTTGGACATAAAAAAGAAGAAGTAATAAAAGAGTTAAACTGTGATGGATGTAAATTTGTCTATCAAGAGCAGCAGCTTGGAACCGGACATGCAGTCTTAACCGCCAGAGAGTATTTTAAAGATTTTGATGGTTATGTTTTAATCATAAACGGAGACACTCCGCTCATTGGAGGAGAAACTCTAAAAAATGCAAGAGAATACTTTAAAGCATTGATAAGATACGAAGGGGCAAATTTAGAAACATACAAAGGCTACAGAAATAAAAGTATAGCAGGGGTTATGATTACAGCAAGAGTTCCAAATCCGTACGGTTATGGAAGGGTTATAAAAGACGGCAGTCATAGAGTTATAAAAATTGTTGAGGAAAAAGACGCAACACCACAAGAAAAAAATATAAACGAAGTAAACTCCGGAATATACTTATTTTATGCTCCTTACCTATATGATGCACTTGAAAAATTAGAAAACAATAACGCACAAAAAGAATACTATCTAACCGATGTAATAGAGATTTTAAGACAAGAGGAAAAATACATTTATGCTTTAGAAATTCCAGACTATACAGAAGTACTAAATGTAAACGATAGATTGCAGCTTGCAGGAGTAGAAAACATTTTGAAGCAACGATATATTACATTTTGGGCTCTAAATGGTACAACTTTCCATCAACCAGAAAGTACGTGGATAGAATTTGATGTAAACTTATCAAGAGACGTAGAAATATATCAAAATTGTTTCTTATCAGGAGAAACTTCTATCGATGAAAGAACGATAATAGAGCCAAACTGTATTATAAAAAATTCTAAAATAGGTAAAAATGTCAAAATCCTTGCAAACAGCTACATAGAAGACTCTATAATTGAGGATAACGCCGTAATAGGACCATTTGCAAGAATAAGAAATAATACAGTCATCAAAGAATCGGCAGTAATTGGAAACTTTGTTGAAGTAAAAAACTCTATTATCGGAGAAAGAACAAACGCAAGACATCTAAGCTACTTAGGAGATGCTGAAATTGGTAAAGATGTAAACATAGGAGCAGGAACAATTACATGCAATTATGACGGATTTAGAAAGCATAAAACTATTATAAAAGACAGAGCTTTTATAGGCAGTGATACGATGCTTGTTGCTCCAATTGTGATTGGAGAAGAAGCGGTTACAGGTTCTGGCTCAGTAATAACAAAAGACGTTCCGGATAAAGCCCTTGCAATTGAAAGAAATCAGCAAAAAATTATAGAAAACTATGCTGAAAAGAGAAAAAAGAAGGTGATGGAAAATGAAGGCAGCTAAGGATTTACAAGATTTAAAACAGTTATACAACAAAGATTTTTACCAATGGATTATGGAAAACGTGGAATTACTAAAAAACAAAGAATTTGACTTAGTGGACTGGGAGAATGTGATCGAGGAGCTTGAGAGCATGGGTAGAAGCGAGCTTAGCAGCGCAATCAGTTTCATGACTGTAATTTTAGAACATCTTTATAAATATGAGCATTTTAGAGATAATAATACAATGGGTAATGGCTGGGTAAAAAGTATCTTAAATTCAAGATATAGACTAATTAAGATTTTTGATAAAAACCCATCATTAAAGAAAAAAGCCGAAGAAAGCATTCAAGAAGCATGGGAAGACTCAATCAAAAAGATAATTACTTGGTTTAAATATCCAGAGAACAAAATCTTAGCTAAAAAATATTTTGACAAATTGCCAACAGAGCAAGATTTTCCAAAAAAATGTCCATACACTTTCCAGCAAATTTTAGAATATGAACCATGGATTGAAAATTAAGGAGGAATTTTATGAAAAAAACAAGCATTTTGAATGCGTTTTTAATTCTTTTGGTGGTCTTATCTTCTACCTTTAACAACAAAGCCAAAGCAGAGGATGGTTATCAGCTCTTTGATAAAGTTGTGCTTGTAGTTAATGGAGAGCCTGTTTTAAAGTCAGATTTAGAGTTTGCGAAAAACTGGTATAACATCAAAGATGATAAAGAAGTTGAAGAAAAGATAATAAACTCATTTCTTTTAGCCCAGCAGGCAAGAAAAATGGGCATTTCTGTGTCTCCACAGGAAGTGGATAACGCAGTTTTAAACATAGCAAAAGCAAACGGGATTAATGATTTAGAAACTTTTAAGAAAAAACTTGAAGATAGCGGTATTTCTTATTCAAAATTAAAAGAATTTTTAGCAAGAGATATGCTTGCTAACAGACTGCTTCATCTATACATGAGAGAAAAAGCATCAAAAGGTATCATTGAAGGCACTAAGGAAGATGTTAAAACAGTAAGACTTATATTTATCTCAAAAAATAGACCGGACTATCAAGAAGTTTTATCAAAGCTTGATAAAGAATTAAACAAAAATAATTTTAGTGAGTTTGCATCTAAATATTCGGATGATAAATTTACTGCTGAAAATAAAGGTTTGGTCGGGGAAATCAAAAAAGGAGACCTTGTTAAAGAACTTGACGAAGCGATCTTTTCACACAAAGCAGGGGATATTTTTAAAGTTGAAACAAACGAAGGAACGTATTTTATTTATATAGAAAAAGAAGAGAATAAACTCATTCCTAAAACTGAGATAAGCGAAAAAGAAGTAGAAAAGCTTAAAAAAGCATACGATTTATTATTGAAAAAACTTAAAGAGCAGGCTGTAATTCAAAGGCTTGGATAAAACACAGAAAGGTAAATTTTTTGAAGATAAGGCTGTAAGGTATTTAGAATCTATCGGCTACAAAGTTTTACATAAAAACTACAGGTCTAAGTATGGTGAAATTGACATAATAGCTGAAACAGATAATGTAATTGTTTTTGTAGAAGTTAAAGGAAGGTTTACAGAAAATTTTGGCAGTGGTGAAGAGAGTATAACAAAGAAAAAAATAGATAAGATTGTAAAAACAGCACTACAATTTATTGAAGAGAATAATCTGCAGGGAAAAGATTTTAGGTTTGACGTGGTTGCCCTTAAAGGCAACCAAATTTTCCATTTAGAGAACGCTTTTAGTTTGGAATGATTTTAGCAAACTTTCTTTTCCCTACCTGAATGATGAGCTGCCTTGCTAAATCCGGCTTATGCATCGGGTCCGTGATTTTTTCTCCGTTGACTTTGACCCCACCTTGTTTTATAAGTCTTTTAGCTTCCGCTTTTGTTTCTGCTAATTTTAAATTAAAAATTATTTCAAAAAGCTCTGTTTCAGTAATTTCAGATGCTTTAAACACTGGAATATCTTCCGGAATTTCTTTTTTAGAATGAACCTTTTCAAAATGTTCTCTTGCTCTTATTGCATCTTCTTTGCTATGAAATCTTTCAACAATATACATTCCAAGCTGCTTTTTTACTTCCATTGGATGCAAGATACCTTTTTGGACATCTTCTTTAAGCTTGTTTATCTCCTCTACTGTTAAATCTGTCAACAATTCCCAATATTGCCACATAAGTTCATCAGAAATAGACATTATTTTTCCAAACATTTCTTCCGGTGGTTCGGTTATTCCAATATAGTTTCCGTAAGATTTACTCATTTTCTTAACGCCATCAGTGCCAACTAAAAGAGGAAGCAGTATTGCTACCTGAGGATTTTCAATTCCATACTCTTTTTGAATATCTCTTCCTATCAATAAGTTAAATCTTTGGTCAGAACCGCCAAGTTCCACATCTGCTTTAATAGCTACCGAGTCATAAGCTTGCAGTAGTGGGTATATGAACTCATGTATTGAAATAGGTATATTTTCTTTAAATCTTTTCTTAAAGTCTTCTCTTTCTAACATTCTAGCAACGGTGTATTTTGCTGAAAGCTTTATTAAGTCCTCAGCTGTCATTTTTCCAAGCCATTCACTGTTAAAGACCACTACTGTTTTTTCCGGGTCTAACACTTTAAATACTTGCTCTTTGTAGGTCTTGGCATTTTCTAAGACCTGCTCTTTTGTTAGCGGCGGTCTTGTTTGGTCTCTTCCTGAAGGGTCTCCTATCATTGCTGTAAAATCACCGATTATAAAAAATACAGTATGCCCAAGTTGTTGAAAGGTTCTTAGTTTTTGAAGTAAAACTGTATGTCCAAGATGTAAATCCGGTGCAGTAGGGTCAAATCCTGCTTTTACTATCAAAGGTCTTTCTTCTTTTAATTTTTTAAGTAGTTCTTCTTCAGATATTATTTCTAAAACACCTTTTTTTATGATTTCAAGTTGTTTCTCTGCAGGTAGCATAAACTCCTCCGTATGCATAAAAGTAAGTAATAATTATAGCTTATTTGTAAAAGGAAAAGCGAGAAAGCGAGATGTAGGATATTTACTAACCTATAACTTTTTATCCCTCACTTCTTGCCAGAGAATGCTTTAAAATTCCTGTAATTTTATAAATACGTCGAGTGAGAAATTGGATAAAAGCAGGAGATTCTTCGCCGGCTGCAGAATGACAACTTTTCCATTTTATTTTTTATCATGAGTACGTAAGTCCGAAGGATATCCTTTTTAAATATTTTTTGAATAAAAAAGAAGATAAAGGCGAAGATTCGTATGACTTTAGAATGGCAGTCAAAAAGTTAATTATTAATTTAGGCTTGTTAAAATTTGGAAACTTCTCGTCAACTTCTCACCTTTTTCTCCACTATGGTAAAATTTAAATATCTTTATATATTTTCCATAGTTAAATATTTTGGAGGCAATGAGAGTGAGGAAGATTTTGATTTTACTGACTATATTCACATTTTTAGCATCACTGACACAAGATAGCTTTGCAAGGGCTGGAAGAGGAAGTTCTACCCACTTTAGAAGCTACAAAGCCCAAGATTTTAACAGAATAAATAAACCTGTAAACAATCCTACAAATCCATCTAATTCTGTCAATCATCAGCCAACCTATAACCAAATGCCACAGCAAAAGCCATCTTTCTTTAAATCGTTCTTCTCAGGATTACTTGGTGCTTTAGCGGGGATGGTTATCTTTTCAGCATTAAGTCATTTCTTAGGACTACAGTTTGCAGCAGGAGTATTAGGAATATTAGGACTTTTATTATTGGCTGGGCTGATTTTCTTTGTTATTAGGCTATTTAGAAAAGGAGAAGAACCGGTTGGAGCTTTCAACACAAATTTAAACTATCAGCCTTATCAGTATGATGATTCTCAAACTCAAGCCGGAAGTTTGCCTTACATCAATGAAGAGTTAATCTTAAATTTAACCAAGAATATTTTTTATGATATTCAAAAAGCATGGTCTAATGGGGATTTATCACCTGTTAAAAACTTTTTGACAGATAGAATGTACCAGTACTTAGAAGAGCAATTAAAAGACTTGAAAGCTAAAGGACTAAGAAATATCGTAGAAAATCCAAAGATTGAAAATCTTGAAATTGTTCATGTTGAAGAAGAGGGGGATAATAAAGTAGTTATAGTAAGGCTTGATGCGTCAGCTATAGATTACACAGTAGACAGCAATGGAAATATAGTAGAAGCGGACAAATACAATCCGGTATCATTTACCGAATATTGGGCATTTGTAGGAAAAGCTTTAAATTGGAAATTGGACGATATTAAACAGGTTGACGATGTATAAAAAAATAATACTAATATGGGGTTTGATTATGGCTTTAGTATTGGCGAAAGAAGTAAAGGCAAAAGAGAATATTATCATTAAAAAGTTAAAAAATGGCACGACTGTTGTTATAAAACCAAGAGAAGATACACAGGCTGTAGCTGTTCAAGTCTGGTTTGGTGTTGGTTCAGTTTATGAAAAGGATAATGAAAGAGGACTGGCTCACTTTTTAGAACATATGCTTTTTAACGGAACTAAATACACAAAACCAGGGGAAATAGAGTTTGAAGTAGAAAAGAAAGGCGGTAGTATAAACGCAGCAACAAGCTTTGACTTTACTTATTATCATATTGAAATTGCAAGCGAGTTTTGGAAAGATGCATTGTATTATCTTTACTATATGACTACTGAACCGACATTATCCGATGAAATGGTAGCAAAAGAAAAGCCTATCGTTTTAGAAGAGCTAAACAGGCATCTTGACGACCCAAAAAATCTTCTTTGGGATACATACAACAAACTTGCTTACAAAAAATCTAACTACAAACATCCGGTAATAGGCTACAGAGAAACAATAGAAAACTATACACCGGAATTAGTTAGAAACTATTTTTATTCTTACTATACTCCATCAAATAAAACCGTGGTTATTGTTGGAAATGTAAAAGCTGAGCAAGTTTTGAAAGAGATAGAAAAAACTTTTAGAAGTGTTAAAGGTAAGTACTACAAACCACCGGAGGTTCCGTTAGAAGACCCACAACAAGAAGTAAGAAGAGAAGATATAAGAAAAAAACAGATTACAAGAGCATACGTAGCCATCGGTTGGCAAGCCCCACCTATTACAGATAAAGATTCATATCCTTTGAATGTGTTAGAAGAGATTTTATTAAATGGAAAAAGTTCAGTAATGTATCAAGAGATAAAAGAAGCTGGATTGGTTCAATCAATTATGGGTGGATATTTAGCCCATAAAGGAACAAGTCAGTTTTTAATATACTTTGTAACCGATGAAAACAAAATAGAGCAGACAAAAAGCAAAATATTTGAAATCATAAAAAGATATCAAGAAAAAGGATTTTCTAAAGAAGAGGTAGAAAACGCTAAGAAGAGAATAATAAATAGAGAAATCTTTGCAAAAGAAGAAGTTGATAATGACGCAGAGGCAATTGGCTATTCTATAACTGTAACTGGCGATGTTAACTACGATTTAAAGTATCTTGACAGAATCAAAAAAGTTAAAAAAGAAGATTTAGATAGAGTAATAAAAGCATTAAAAGATAATAATTATACCGAGGTAAGACTACTACCTGAAAGTGTCCCTGTAGCTCAGTAGGACAGAGCCCCAGATTCCTAATCTGGAGGTCGGCGGTTCAAATCCGCCCAGGGACATTTACAGCCAGGAGAAGTATGATAGAAAACTTTGAGCAATTTTTAAATAGCTATGGATATATCGCTGTATTTATAGGTACATTTTTAGAAGGAGAATTTGCTCTACTGGTTGCTGGGTTTTTTATAAAACATGGATTTTTAGCACCATTGCCAACGCTCATATTCTCAATCCTCGGAGCATTAGTTCACGAACTGATATATTTTTTCTTAGGAAGATGGAAAGGAAGACACTTTTTACTTGGAAATAAGTATACAAAAAGAAAGTACAGAAAGATGAAAAGCTTAATTCAAAAATATGGGATTTTCTCTCTCTTTATAATTAGATTTATGTATGGTATGAGGGTAGTTCCGATGATGTTGATGGGAGCTTTCGGCTTTAATTTTTATAAATTTCTTTTTTTTAATATCTTATCTTTGATAATATGGGCTGTCCTGTTTTTATATATTGGTTATCTTTTTGGTCATGTTGCAACAATGCTATTTGGCGAGGCTAAGCACTATTTCTTCATAGTAGGAATGGTTGTAGCTGTCATTGGACTTTTAATATATTTGATTTCCTTTTCATACAAAAAAATAAAAGCATAGAGGGTTATCATGAAAGATTTAATCTCTATTGACCAGCTTAATCAAGAAGACATAGAGAACATTTTTAAAATTGCCAAAGAATACAAGGAGAGATTTAAAAACGGAGAAAAAAAGTTTAATGATTTAAGAGGATACTCTGTTTTACTTGTATTTTTTGAAAATTCAACAAGGACAAGAACATCTTTTGAACTTGCCGGAAAGATTCTTGGGGCAGATACAATAAACATTTCAGCATCTTCAAGTTCTGTAAAGAAGGGCGAGACGCTTTATGATACTGTGAAAACCTTAGAAGCAATGAACGCAGATTTTATAGTGATTAGGCATTATATGTCCGGTGCGGCTAACATAGTTGCTAAGTCTGTAAAATCTCATGTAATAAATGCAGGAGACGGGACTTATCAACATCCATCCCAAGCATTGCTTGATGCTTTTACTATCGTAGAAAAAAAAGGAACTTTGGCCGGATTAAAGATAGCAATCATTGGAGATATTCTTCATAGTAGAGTGGCAAGGTCTGATATAAAACTTTTTAAAAAGCTTGGCGGAGAAATTACAGTATGCGGACCTATAACAATGCTACCAAGACATGCAGAAGTATTGGGTGCAGACTACATAACAACAGACATTGAAGATGCTATAAAAGATAAAGATGTAGTTATCTTTTTGAGAATTCAGCTTGAAAGACAGGATAAACCATTTTTCTCAAGCTTGAGAGAATATTCCATAAAGTATGGATTAAATCAGGAAAGATTAAACAAAATGAAAGAAGATGCAGTTATCATGCATCCCGGACCTGTAAACAGAGGAATTGAAATCCAAAGTGAGCTTGTCTATGGAGATAGAAGTTTAATCTTAGACCAAGTTGAAAATGGATTATTTGTTAGAATGGCTATTTACAAATATCTAAAGGATTTAGAGGGTAAGGTATAAATAAGTATTGACGGAAAGTATATCTAAAATTTAAAAGAACTTATGCTTCGGGCGAGAAAATAGGGGGGTGTATAAAAATTTAAAAAGGAGATCCTTAGAACTAAAGTCTTAAGGATGAAAATAAAGTGGAAAAGTGGAAGAGTAGGGGCGATTCATGAATCGCCCGTACACATCCAAAGTTAACAGTTGCCTTATTTGTCATTCTGAGCGAAGCGAAGAATCTCCTACTTTTAATCTCCTAATTTTACCCAATTTCTCGCCCAACACATATATTTTCGTAATTTTTGATTGAGAAAAGTTGACTTAAAAATCAAACAGTGTTATATTTTTTATGGAGGTTTTGAATGAAAAGGGATTTTGTATCTTTTACAGACTTGAGCAGAGAGGAAGTTTTAGGCATTATTGATTATGCAAAAAAGCTTAAGAAAGATAAGTTTGCCGACAGAACGTTGGAAGGAAAATCTATTGGACTGATATTCATGAAACAATCAACAAGGACAAGACTTTCATTTGAAGTTGGTGTTTATCAAATGGGCGGCCAGCCTATATATATTTCTGGTTCAACCACACAGCTAAGCAGAGGAGAAGATATAAAAGATACAGCAAGAGTTATGTCAAGATATCTTGACGGTATCGTAATAAGAACTTTTTCACATCAAGAAGTTGAAGAGCTTGCAAAGTATGGCTCTATTCCAGTTATAAATGCTCTTACAGATTATCAACATCCTTGCCAAGTTTTAGCAGACTTAATGACGATAGATGAAGAGTTTGGAAGCTTAGAAAATAAAAAAGTTGCATATGTAGGCGATGGAAACAATATGGCAAATACTCTACTCCTTGCCTGTGCATTAATGGGAATGGATATTTCAGTTGCAACACCTCCTAACTATGAACCAAATAGCAAAGCTGTTTATGAAAGTGTAGATATTGCTAAAAAAACTGGTTCAAAAATCACAATTACAAACGACCCAAAAGAAGCTGTTTTAGAAGCTGACGTTATCTATACAGATGTTTGGGTTAGTATGGGACAGGAGAATGAAAAAGGCAAAAAAGATGTATTTAAACCATTTACAGTAAATAAAGATTTAGTTTTACTTGCAAAACCAAATGCAATCGTGATGCACTGTTTACCGGCTCACAAAGGTGAAGAAATAACAGAAGATGTATTCGAACAGTATTCAGACGTAATCTTTAATCAAGCAGAAAACAGGCTTCACGTTCAAAAATCATTAATGAGCTTTTTATTTAAAAATAGATAGGAGGTTAGAATGGAAAAGAAGAAGGTTGTTTACAGAAGGCATGATAGAAATAACATACCATTACTACCACCAGAAATAAGAAAAAATACGTTTAAAGAGTATGCTCTTGGATTTGGACACACAGCCGCAAAAGATGAAGCTGACAGATGTATTTTATGCAAAAAACCACCTTGCCAAGAGCATCAAGGTAAGTATGGTTGCCCAGTTTATGGAGATATAAACCTTTGGATGGAGCAGATTCAGAATAATAATTTAATTGAAGCATTTAGAATACTTAGAGCAAAAAACCCTTTTTCTTCAATCTGCGGAAGAGTTTGTCCACAGGATAGGTTATGTGAAAGCACATGTGTTTTAACATTTAAAGACAACGGTCAACCTGTAAACATTGGCGGTCTTGAAAGATTTGTAGGTGATTCAATAAGAATGAGTGGTATAAATTGGGAAGACCTAAAAGAGCCACCAACAGGTAAAAAAGTAGCAGTGATTGGAGCAGGACCTGCCGGATTGTCTGCTGCATACTTCTTAGCTAAAAAAGGACACTCGGTAACAGTTTTTGAAGCTTTACCATTTACAGGCGGAGTTATGAGATACGGAATTCCAAAGCCAAGGCTTGACAGAGAAGTTTTAGATTGGGAAATTTCTTTAATAGAAAAACTTGGCGTTGAAATTAAAACAGGAATTAAAGTAGGAAAAGATATCTCATTAAACGATTTAAGAAAACAGTTTGACGCTGTGTTTATCGGCGTTGGTTCTGGAAGAGGTAAAAAGATGGGAATTCCAGGAGAAGACTTAAAAGGTGTTTATACAGCTATATCATTCTTGATGAAAGTTAACGTTGATTATGTTGACGATATGCTTGCACCGGAGACAGACATAGAACTTCCAAGAAACAAGAGGGTTGCAGTTATTGGTGGTGGATTTACTGCTGCAGACTGTATGTATACATCAATAAGACTTGGAAATGAAACACATTTAGTATACAGAAGAACAAGAGACACATCCTCAGCAAGACAGGAAGAATGGGACCACTTAGCAGAAGAGGGAGCAATTTTAAGATGGTTAACTCAGCCGATAGAAGTAATCGGAAACGATAAAGGTGAAGTTGTAGGATTAAAATGTATAAAAATGGAGCTTGTGCCGGATGAAAAAGGCGGAAGACCAAAACCAGTAGAAGTGCCCGGTTCAGAGCATATAATCGAATGTGATGCTGTTATCATGGCAGTAGGTCAAGGAGATAACCCGCTTGCCTACAAAGATGTTCCAGGATTAAAAATAGACAAATGGAATAACTTATCTACCGTTGATAAGAAATACAGAGCAAACGTTGAAGGCATCTTTGCAGGTGGTGATGTTGTAAATGGTGGAGATACTGTTGTTGTTGCAATCAGACATGGCAGAGATGCAGCAGAAAGCATTCATGAGTATTTAATGACAAAAGAATGGAAATACGGAGAAGATTAATTTTAAGTGAATAAGTATGGAAGTGTTGCATAAATTTTTGTAAGCCTACCTTTCCTTGTCATCCTGAGGCTGTAAAGCCGAAGGATCTCTTTTTTTAAAGAAGGTGAAAAAGTGAGTAAGTGAGAGGTAAAAAAAGAGAGGAGATTCTTCACTGGCTGCAGAATGACGATTAAAAAGGTTATAATTTTTAGACTTAGTTAAAATTTTAAAGCACTCTCGATAAAACCTATCCATTATTCGTTTTTCTTAAGCAGACGAAGGATCTCATACTTTTATTGAATCTCCTACCCAACGTGTAAAATAAAACTTATCTATTTTGTCCCAAATTAAAAACGCCTTACTTTTCACTTACCCTTTAATAAACTCCAAATTTCCAACATTTATTTTCTTTATCTTGCCAGTAGCTAAAAGATTTTGAATTCTTTTTTGAGTTTCCTCATCAAACAAAGTTTGAATATCATTCAAAGAATAAGCTCTTTTCTTGAAAGTATTTAAAATGTCTTCTTCATCTAATGAAACTTTTTTGACATCTCCGCCGTTTTTTCTAACAGCAACATTAACATTTAAACCTTCAAACATCTTTGCAATTTCATAAAGAGTCTGATTATCCACAGGAAAGACTCTGTAAGCTGGCGGTCTATCAACTGTTGAAATGTCAACTCTGTCAGGATTAATCCTTTTCGCAGCTTCTACGATCTTTTGAATTACTTGAGGATTATCATTTACATATTTAACAATCAAAACTTCTAAAACAAGCGTTCCACTATATTCTTTTCTAAACAAAATCATACCATTCATTAAATCTTCAATCTCTATTCCTTCCAATGGTCTATCTACTTTTTCAAATGTTTCTTGGTCTGCTGCATCAAGAGATAATTTTACTATATCAAACTTTTTTAAAGCTTCTTTAACTGAAGCATCATTTATAGTGCTTCCATTGGATAAAATTAAAGTTTTAGATGAATTTTTTATCTTGTTTAACTGCTCAATCAGATTATTTAAATCTTCATAAAGAGTTGGTTCTCCGTTGGCTGTAACTGTTATAACATCTGGATATTGATTTTTATACAGATAATCTTTAACTTCGTTGATTATGTCTTCAACTTTTGGCGGATGTTTGATATAGTCTATCGGCTTTGCTTTTTCTAACTCGCAATATAAACAGTCAAAGTTACAGCTTTTTTCATCAGGTGATAAATCTATCCCAAGAGATAATCCAAACCTTCTTGATAAAACTGGTCCAAAAATATATTTATACATCTATACTCCATCAAGATATATTTTTTGTACTCTAATTTTAAGAAGTTAGTTAATTCATTAAATATTATAAGTGTATTTTTTATCTTTTAAAGTGCAGGTATTTTCTTTTTACATATATAATTTTTACAATATACGCCGGGTGAGAAATTGAGAGTTTCGATAAATAAAGCCTTCAGAATAAGTGAAGAGCGACAGATAACAAATTAATTAGTCCCCTCACTTCTTACCTTTCGCTATTCAATCTTAACGGACGGGCAGTTCATGAACTGCCCCAACATCCATCAATCTCTCACTTTCTCACTTTTAACATCCTATAACTACAACTAAGAATCTTGTAATATTTTAGATTTATTACCCAAGGTATTAGTAAAAGAAAATATATCTTAAATAAATATTAAGATAATTATCCGTTGTACCCTTAAATCCTTGAATATACCTAAACCCTAAGCTTAAATTATCCTGTCTAAATAAACCACCACCTACTCCACCAGAAAAACCATATCCTGAACCTGTAATATCGTTATAAGTAATATCGGCACTGAAAAATGGTCTACAAACTCTTACATAATTTGTATCATTGTCATATCCAAAAGAAAATCCAATTCCAATTAAATTAAAAGATTGTGGCAGAAATTTAGTTGCTTGATATGGAGATAGTTTCTCAATATTTCCTTTATATCCATCTTTTTCATTATATTTACCGTGAAATGAGTAAAGTCTAAACGTATAATCAGGATAGCCAACTCTGAGCTTGTAATAAAGCTCATCATACAAATTAAAAGAAGTTCCTATCTTTTTCTCATCAGAAGAATGATAGATATTGTAAGATGGACTTATATAAAAGCCGGTTCTGTTATTAAAACTGTGAGAAAAGTTGAAACTTAACATATCTTTCATTCCACCGTAGTATAAAAATAAAGTATCGTCAGCTGGTATATTTTTACCAAGCTCTCCACCAAAATAAGTTTTATTTTTTATATATTTTCTAAATTGAATATCTAAATACAAGTTTGATAAAATAGTTTTTAATAAACCTGTAATAAAATTTAATTCTCCATCATCAAGAATCTTCTTAAAACCAACTGCTGTATCATTTCTATCAGGAACGTTAATCATTTTTGAATTATCAACACTAAACGGATTTGAACCTTTATATCTAAAAAACAGATAAAAGCCTTCTTTTGGTTTAGCTTGAATAAACGTATCTTCAGAAATGTCTTTAACGCCAGCTCTATCTGTATAGTTTGTTAGCATTTCAACTTTCGGTCTGTAAGTTGTGATTAAATCTCTTTCTTGTTTGTATAATAAATAATCTTCCGGATTTTCATCCAGTCCTTTATATCCATAATACATAGCTTTATCAATTTGTCCAGTCTCAGTAAATGCAGTTACTCTATCTCTAATAGGCAGGATATCAGCAAATTTTTCAAGAAGATTATCCTGCCAATACTTATCATTTGACCATAAAGCTAAATTTAATTGCATCCATGGGCGTAAGTTATAACTATGCCTTTTCATTAAATACTCTAACTCTGGATGATGGTCTATTTTAAGAAGATGTGAAAAATAAAGGTCGTTATAAGATTCTAATGAAATAATATTTTTATACTTTTCAAGTAGTTCTAAATATTGCCTTGAGGATAAATACTCATCAGCTACTCTCAAAAAATTGTAGGCATCTTCTGATGATAGACTTTGCTTATCTTTAAGCTCTTTAAATACTTCATACTTTATTTTCTCGCTTTCTTCAAATCTGCCGTACGTATAAAGTATATCTGCGTAAAGCAACTTATCAGAGATAGATTTGCTATTTTTAAGCTGATTATAAGACAATTCAAGAGCTTTTTTTGTGTTTTCTAAAAAGAGATACAAAAATGTAAAAGGTTTTGGAATTACTGTCTCATATTTTTTATAATTACTTACTATATACTTAGCAAGGTTTTGATTAGAAGACTCTATTGAAGCAAAGATTAGCTCAGAAATGATTTGAGAGTCAAACTTTTTATCCAATACATTTTTTACGATGTTTAAGGCTTTTTGTGTTTGATTTAACTTTAATAAACTGCTTATATATCTAGATAGCATCAAAGCAGAAGAATTATAATCAATTTTATTGCTTTCTATAAATTCAACTATTTTTTGATAGTCATTAGTCAAGTACAAACTTTCTATATAGCTGGATAATAGATAAGAATCTTTATATTTTTCATAGCCCTTTAAAGCATAATCAGCGGATATTTTATATTCTTTCTTATAATAGAAGTATGTATACAGCCTAATATATTCTTCAAGCCTCCCTTTATCAATGCTATCAAGCTGGGTAGCGATATTAATTGACGTATCAAAATCTTTTAAAGCCCAAGCCAAGTCTGATAGCGTGTAAAGATACTCTAATCTATCTTCTTCTATGTCTTTACTAACAGTTATATTAGGAAGGTATGATTTTAAAACTTCTAAGGATTTTTTCAAATCTTTTTTTGCATATAGTATGCTTGTATAAAGCAAAACATCTTTATAGTTTTTATCTTGCCTACTGTATAGAATTTCACCATATTTTGAAGCTTTGTCTAAATCTCCATAATTATAAAGGATCATTGTTAAGTTTCTTAATATATCTATGTTTTTATCTTTTTCATACATAGCTTCTAAAATTTCTATAAGCTTCTTTACTTCTCCAGCTTGTTGATAGATATAAAGCAAAGTTTTTAAATCGTTAAATTTGCCACTTAGTGCATCCTTTTCTATCAAATTTGTTGCTATATCAAACCTATTTGTCGCTAAGGCAAGGTTAAACAGCTCTCTTTTTATATTTTCATCCTTAGTTATTTGATATAGTTTTAAGTAGGCTTCTATACCTTCCGCAGGTCTTTTTGTCCAGATCGCAACCTGTCCTAAGTTTTTTAACCAATATGGATTGTTAGGAAATAATTCGGCTCCTTTTTTTGCAACTATATAAGCATTTTCTAAATCTTGATTTCCTAAGAACGTAATCAAAAGAAGTTTTAAAAGCTCTTCATCATAAACTTTACTGATTTTGATTTGTTTTGGCTGTTCTTTATTAACTTTTTCTTCTTTTATTTGTAAAGTTATGTCTTCTATTCCAATAGCAAAAGAAACCAGCGGAGTAAAAGCAATCAAAGTTGCCAGCTTAATGTAAGAATATTTATCTAAGGTTTCTCTAAAAGAAATCATTCTATAATCCTCTGTTTAATATCCAGTGCTATTTTATGTGCAAATTTTGGATCTCCTGTTGCCAAGGAAGATTTTAATACAAACTTCATCATCTCTCTATCATTCAAAAATTCTTTATAGTGCTTAGAAATTATATTTTTTGCCAATTCAAAATTTTTACTCCAAAGGGCAATTTCAACTGCTTTTTTGAAATATTCTTTTCTTTTTAAAGGATTTTTTTCCATGTTAAGCTGTGTTAAGTAAATGTTTAAAGCCTTTTCATACTGTTTTTGATATAGATATAAATCTGTCAATTGTTTTAACCACAGGTCTTTGTTCTTAGTGTCAGTTTTATAGAGTTGCTCTAATAAGCTAATCGCTTTATTATATTGCTTTTGATAGCTATACAAATTTAGTAATTCTTTAGCCCAATAGTATTTGTTTGCAGAATCAGTTTTGTATAAATATTCTAAGTGATTGGACAAGCCATAGAAATCTTTTTTTGCTTTATAAACATTAACAATTTCCTTATTATAGTTAAAAGAATTTTCTTTGTCTAAAATTACAAGCTTTTGTAAAAACCTAATAGCATTTTCATAATCTTTTAACATTATAGCCAGTTTATAGCTTTCCTTTAGCCAGTAAATATCCTTTGGTTTAATATGCAATATTCTTATTGCTATTTTATAGGCCAAATCTTGAAACTCCATTGATAAAGCTTCTTTATATTCTTTTTCAAGTTCTTTTGCATCTATCATAGATTTATAGCTTTCTTCAAGAATTGCTTTCATTTGATTTCTTAAATATTCTTTTTCTTCTAAAGATACATTTTTTGAGAAGAACTTTTGCTTTAAAATTGAATATCTTAAAAATTTTGCTTTACCAAGAATATCTGGATCGTTACTTTTTTCTAAATCGTCTAAATGCTTAATCGCCTTCTTTTCTTCTCCTATTTTTATATACCTTTCTGCAATTAGGAGTTTTAAACTTGGGTCTGGATTAACTTTTACTAAACTTTCAAGATACATATTAGACAAAGTTATATTGCTATCTTCTTCAAATATTAGCCTTTCTAATTTACCTTTTGGAAAAACTAATATCATGCCAAATAATACAATTAAGATAAAGCCAAAAATTTCTCTATTGGTTATAAACTTAGCTACCGCAGTGGGCTTCCACATAGGCTTCTTTCTCTTTCGTGAATTTAAACTCATAATAATTCCTGTCTTTTTTTAGGATATAATCATTTGGAGTTATGTTTAACTTGCAGTTTTTGTTCAAAATCTTAAAGGTTAATGGGATATAGCCTTCAAGTTTAATTTTTATACTTTTATTATCTTTTTCGTAAAACTTTATCTGACCATTAGAATTTATAACCATAAAATTTGGCTCATCTTCAGAAAAGAAAATTTTTGAATCTCCATCATTGGTTAAATGAACATAGATTGAATCGTGAATTTTTCTAAAACCGACCACATTTTGACTTTTAAAAATATCTATCTTTACATCTTTATCAAATCTAACAGTCTTTAGATTTCCTTCATTTCTAATAACAAAATTATCTTCCAAATCCTTTGCAACGACTGTATTTCTAAATTCTAAAACTCTTTGGGTATACTCTGATAAAAACATCGGGTTTATTTCTTGAGATAAAGCATAATCATAAACTTCCTTTAAAGCTTTTAAGGATGCTATTTTTTGCCCAGAGTAAAAGTGATAGTATATAGAAATAGGTTTAAATCTATATTTTTCGTCTGTGAGTTTAAAGGTTGATATAGATTTTATATATCCATAATAATCTCTCCAAAGATTTGTGTATACATTTTCATTTTGTATAGGTGCATATACCTGAAAGTATTCATCCCTGTTAAGCCCCATGGGTCCAATTAGTGTATAAAACGGTTCTTGATAGTTTATCCAAGTGTCTCCTCCGTTGACGTTGTAAACACCAATCTTGTATGTTAGTTGAAGCGCTTCTTTTGGAGGAACACAGTCGCCGGTCCACAAAAAAACTTTTGTCTTTTTATTCTCCGGAGCTAAATTTTTATTGATATAATCTATAGAACCAATAATCTCTCTTTCTAAATTAAACTCATAATTTTTAATAGATAAACTATAGCCTTCTACATTACTTTCTTTGTTTTCTTTTTCTAATTCATACAATTTTTTCCACTTAAAAGGATGTGAAAATGAATGGCTTGCAATCTCTACATTTTCTAACGCAAATATACTTCTTGCAATTTCTTCAAGTTTTTTACTTTTATCCGGATACAAACCCCAAGGTGCAATTTCTCCTTCAACTATAGAAACAGTATGTGGAATTTTGTATTTTTTTATTATCTCATCTCTGATTATCTCTCCTAAATTTTTTTGTGGGTCAAAGTCAGCAACACCAAAAAACGCATCTCCATCTATATGGGCTGTTAAGATTCTATTTCCGTTCTCGGTTGTTACATCCGGTGTTGGAAAATCTGGTTTAAAAACGTCTCTAAAAATCTCAACCGGATTAAATACCAAAAGTTCATTCTTTCCAGATTCTGATAAAAAAGTTCCTTCTAAAGCATATCCACCCCAATCTGTAATTGCAAAAGGATAAAACTCCTTGCCATTTATTTTAGCTTTCAAAATAGGCTTGAAATTATTTTGTGGTGTTGTTATTGGAATTGGTTGGATTTCCGGTTTTATCTCAAAGTAATCATAACCTATAGGTTCAAAATCAACTTTATCAAAAATGGATGTATTCCCTTCTATTTTTAGACCAAGAAAGCTTAAAAATTCTTCATCTGATGGAATGTAGCTTAGGAAGAATACTTTAATTCCGTCTGAAATCTGTTTTTTTAGCCACTGCAACATCTCTGGCGAATATTCTGCTTGCCTCAGTAGTATCCCGGCATACTCATCTCCAATATAATCTCTTGGAAGCCCTTTATTAATATCATACATAACCGGAACATATCCAAGATACTCTAAGAAAGCTTGGAAATTTCTATGTAAATCATCGTATGCTGCATCAAATTCTTTAGAATTATACAAAATCATAATTTTTCTTGGAATAATTTGATATATGCTTGTTCCAAGAGTTTTTAGGTCTTTATCTGTAATATATGGGATAAACCCATTTTCGTATATTTTTTTAGCAACTTCTTTTTGTAATTTTTTGTTTTTAGGGTCTACATAATCTATCACGATAACTTTGACACCAAGGTTTTTAATCTCATTTAGTTTGTTTAAAAGCCATCTTGCATCTTCTTCTTTCATTTTTTTATACTTCATTGTTTTGGTATCAAGACCATAGAATAGGCTTTCTGCAACTACTGCATCTATATAATCTTTTACTTGTGGAACTACTTCAAAACCTCTGTTTAGAATGATTTTTTTGTCCGGGAATGATTTTTTCACTTGAATGATAAACTCAGCCAAGGCATTTTCATAATCTTTATATTCATTTGGTTTTAATGCAATTTGATAGCTATCTAAGGTATCAAAGAAAAATCCATCGTATTGAGAAAGGCTTTTTAAGACTTTGTTTATTAGAAATTCTCTATACTCTTTTTTTCTAATATCTGCTATGTAGGTTTTCCAGTCCTTATTTTCTCCTGCTATCCAGCTTTTATCCATTTCTTTATAATACTTTCTGTAAGGCTCTATTTCTCCTACGGATACATACGCAAAAAGTTTTGCTTTCTTATTTTTTATGTAGTATTTTTCTTTAAGTTTTTCAAAAGAAAAGTTATCCGGGTCAACCACAAGCCAGTCATAAAGGTAGAATGCCTCTTCAGGTGGTTCTCTGTATATAAACCCAACGCTTATATCTTTTCCGTAAGATAGATTAAATATAAATAAAATATTAAATAAGCATAAAAGTCTGATAGTGTATCTCATCTAAAAACCTCCTTAACAAAATTATGGCAAGCAAATCAGAAATAAACAGAGAGATAACATAACCATATCCATAGAAGTAAGGTCCAAGTAAAATAGAAGCATAGGTAAATACTGCATTAGAAACAGCAAAAAGAATAGATAAGTAAAGAGCTTCTCTTCTTCTGTCAAAGTAGTTTAGTATTGCGAGCAATGTCATAAATATTAGCTGAAGGTAAGTTCCAACCATCAAAACATGGAAAAGTGGTATGTATAAAAGAGAAAGCTTAAATATTTTGAATAAAAGCGTATCAAATATTAAGAAAAATACAAATGCTATTCCTTGAATTCTCAAAGTATCAAAAATAACAGAACGAGCTGAAAGTATCATGTCATCGCCAAATTGATAAATTTTATTTAAGGTTGCCCCTTCTCTAACTGCACGGTAATATCTATCATAATAATCTGCAAACTCTGTTTCAAGTTTTAGGAAAAATACTGCCATACCGGGAGCAATTGCTATATATGCTAAAAACATCGGAATATCATAAGCAATAGAAGCTCTAACAGGTCCTAAAATCTGGATGCTTGTATCAGGATAAAACCAAAATATAAATTTATCTGTCCATATACCAAGATTATAGAAAAATCCTGAAAGAATTAAAGATATATATATTTTATGCCTATCAAAAAAATCAAAAGATATTATCTTATCTGAATAATGAGTTCTTATAAAATACCCAAGAAGTAAGAAAAATAACACCGCCTGACCAACAAAAAATGAAAACATTAACCCTGCCAAATCGTATCTTGCCATATATAAAGCAAAAAAGAAGAAAGTAATGTATCCTATAGCAAAAGAAAAGACTATAAATTTATAGCTTTTAAATCCGGTTAATACAACATTTACAATCCATAACCCACACATTATCGTAAAAACTAATACATACAAAATAATAAAAACTGCACCTTGCTCTTTAAAAAAGATAACTGAAAAAATTAAAGAAATGATAAAAGCCAAAATCATATTTAAAAGCATATTCCCAATAAGATTTGGAAGAACAACTTCATATTTCTTCTCAAAAATTCTGTCTGCAAGAAATCTTGTTATCATAAGCTGAGAAAATCCGGTTAAAATAAGGCTGAAAGCTGTTAAGTATGTTACTATTACACCAAACTGAATTACAATTTTATCGGAAGAAACAATTGGTCTTAAAACATAAAAAGATATTATTAACGTAAGTATAGAAATTAGATATGGTCCGGCACTTAAAACAGCAGAGTATCCAAAAGCTTTTACTATTGAACCAAGCGTTCTTTCTCTTAATACTTTCCTTAGTTCAAAGCTTATACCTGCCATTATGTTAAAACCTCTTTATAAATCTTTCTATAATTGTCTAAAAATTGCTCTTTCCTGTAAAATTTATTTACTCTTGTTAATGCACTTTTTTGATAAGCATTCCATTTTTCTTCATCTGTTAAAAGCTCTATGTATGCATTGGCTAATTTTTCCGGATTTGCAATAGGAACAACTTCTCCGGCTTTACCAATATTAATATCTTCTTCGTTTAGTCCACCATATATTAGCTGTCTACAAGAACCAACATCTGTAGCAACGGCCGGAAGACCGGCAGCAAAACCTTCCAGAATAACCAGCGGCATACCTTCACTTATAGATGTTAAAGTCAGTATTCCTGTTTTTGGGAAAATATCCTTTGGATTTTGAAATCCAAGAAATTTTACATTATTTTCAAGATTGTAAACTTCAACCAATCTTTTACATTCTTCATAATACTCAGGATCTTCATCCGTGGGGCCAACTATCCAACCTTCAGCTTGGGGTAATTTATTTACAACTATTCTCATAGCCTTTATGAATGTTTTTATATCTTTGATTGGAACAACCCTCCCAAGCAATGTAATTACCTTTGGGATTTCATTAGGTCTATTTTTCAAAGCTTGAAAAAAACCCTCAACATCAACGCCATTTGGGATTACAATACACTTGTCTGGGTCTGCACCGTAGGATATTTGAATTTTTCTCGCATCATCAAAAAGAGAAATAATAATCTTACTTGCATGATAGATAAATTTTCCAATACTTTCAAAAAATCTAATCCACAAATTACGAATATGGTCAACCTCACCTAAATCTCTTTGAAAGAATAATCTTTTATCTACAAGCCAATCTACATTCAAAAGGTCTATCTTTCTTTCTCTTGTATATATCCCATGTTCAGTAAGGATAAACGGAATTTTTTTATGATAAGAGATCAAAGATGCGAGAAATCCAGCGTATCCTGTTGAAGGACTATGGACTATATCACAATCTGGAACCCGGGAAGCAATTTTAGCAACAACCCATATAGGTGCATGAATGTTCCTTATCGTCCAAAAGTAATCTATAAAAGGAGTTTCTTCCGCATATTCTGTGTACATATCAATTATAAAGTTCCAAGCCTCTCTGCTAAACAAAAAATCTTCTTCTTTTACTTCTTTTAGATAAAACTCAAGTTTTTTGATTTTTTCTGGCAGGTCAACGTTTTTATCTATATTTTCTTTAAACCATTTATGCAGAGTTTCTATGTATTTAAAATTTTCTTTATTAGCATTTCTTTCATGGAGCAGGGTTGTTCTTTCATAATTAAAAAGATAATCTGCAGATAAATAAACTAAATTATCTGGAAGTTTGTACTTTATTCCTTCATAATCTTCTGGTCTACTTCCAAGAAAAACAACTCCAAAGTTTTTTTCTGAAATGCCTGTAATTAAATCATGAATCCATGTAGAAACCCCACCTCTAATGTATGGATATGTTCCTTCTGCAATTAGCAAAACATCAATTTTTCTATTTTGATTTAAAAGCTCTATCATTGTATGCTCCAAAATTGTTTCATAAAGCTAACTTTTACGTCCAATGATAAGTCTAATTGAGAGAAAAGCTCTTTTACTTTTTTAAAATCCTTTTCATAGAAATAACATTCTGCAAGATATGGAATGACTTTATATTTAAACTCTTTGAAATTAAAAGCCAACTCTAAATATTCTTTTGCTTTTTTATAATCTTTAAGTCTTAAATAAATCCTTCCAATTAAAAAATAAGGAATAAAATCTTTTTTTAACTTTAATCCTTCTTCTGCATAGTATAAAGCTTTTTCTATTGCGAAATTTTCAAACTCTTTATCTACAATATGAAAAAAAACAAAATCCCAGTAGACCTGGGCCAATTCAAAGTAAATTTTAGCTTTTTCTTCTTCAGATAAATCATTATCTTTTAGTCTGAGATTAAGTTCATGAATTTTATCGTTTAACTGTTTTTCCATTTTAGAAATCACACTAAAAGCCATCAATCTTATTTCGTCCATAGGATTGCCAATATTTTCTTTTATCAAAAAATAGGTTATTGGACTTGGTAAATCAGACAAAGACATAAAAGCTCTTAATTTTAGATCACTTGGAACGTTATCTTTCCTTAATATTGAAAGTATTGCTCCTTCTCCAAATCTCCGACCACTAAAATCAAAGTCTTCATCTTCTATCTCTTCAATAGAAAAAGTTTCTATAGGCTTAAATTCAATATTTTTTTGCGCTCTAAATAGATATAGAGTTAAGATAAATAAAAATAAATATCCAACAATAAATCCAAAAAACCCTATTAAAAATATAAATACTAAAGGTTCCCATTTTCTTGACCTAATTCTTTTGGGTAAGAAAAGATATAAAGCAGTTGTTAATAAAAAGGCTGCCAAACCGTGAAAGAAAAAAAACAATGATAGTGAGATATAAATATTCTCTATAAAAAGAGATAAAATACCAAGAATTTCTAAAATTACAGATAAATATAGCTTTTTATAACTCATTTAATAGTCTCCAAAATTGATTGAAGATTTTTAGCCGGATTTATATCAACAGGTTCTATTTTTAGTTTTATATTTTTTTCAAAGAAAGATAAGGATAAATTCTCTACCAAAATATTCTTTACTCTTTCTACAAAAGAATTTGCTCCAGAAATTGGTGTAAAAGGTAATAATATTGGTATTATTAAAAGATTTTCTTCTTGTAAAAACAGTGAGTCCATTATGTCAAGTCCTCTTAAATTGTTCCTGAGTAAATTTTTTATATTTTCATCTTCGATGCTTCCTTTAATTTGAAAGATAACTAAGGAAGATTCTATTCCTAAATTCTTTTTAATTTCTGACATTTTATACAGCTCTTTTATAAAGTCTATATCAAACATATCAAAATTTTTAACTATATCTTTTATTTTTTCTAAAGTTATTTTTTCACTTATAACATAATAAATAAATAGATTAATCATCAAAAGAGTATCCATGTTGAGAGATAAAAATCCTATTTCTTCAATTATAAATAAATAAACTTGTGTTTCTGAAATAAATACAGGAATAGCTGCATAATACTTTGATTCTTCTTCTATTTTGCTTAGGTATGAAATACTTCTATCTTCTATTGCTTTTGAAACTAAAACATCTTTTATATTAAAATCAAAGTCATCATGGGTAGATGATATTATTTTAAAATTATTTTTTTTTAAATCTATATATACAAATGCAGCTTTTTCTATGTTGAATGACTGAATTAATAAATTCATTAGCATGTTAAAAACTTCGTTTTCTTCAAAATTTGATATTATTTTTTGTTTAATCTGATAAATTACTTCTCTTATACTAATAGGTTTTATAATGTACTGCTTTTCAAGTTGGTCGTGGGATATTTTTAAAAGCATTAGTTCTCTTGCTAAATCTCTTAATTTTCCGTCAGCATATTTAAATTTCTCTTCTGCTTTTTTTACATTTTCAGACCAATAATAATTAAATTCTGATGCTACAAGCACAAACAGAAATAACCATAGAATATAAACTGTTGGAAATTCTTTATAAAAGAAAAATGCTATTAGAACAATTGCAAAAAAGCTTATAATTCCTGCAACTAACCCATAGTAAAGGGTAAACACAAGTAGTGGAAGAAGATAAAATAAATAACCAAATTTAGATTCTATAAACAGGGGGTCAGATGGATTTGTATACATTCCAATAAATAATAAAGCTAATGTAAATATAAATATTTCAGCAATTAGTATTTTTAAGTTTAATTCCTTTAAAAACTTTGTTAAAAACATGGTTTTTTAAGGAATGATTTTGTTTAGTATTTTTTGCGCTACGGTTGTAATAGATTCATGAGACCAGCCTGTTTTGGAAGATACACTTGTGTAAACTTCTTTTTCTTGTTTGATATCATAAATTTTAACAGTAATACTTACTGCTGGTTCTCCATCAATACCAGTTTTGTATCTAAATTCGTTTACACTTCCAGTAATTGCATAATCTATGTTGCTTTCCTTTAACTCTTGTAAAAGCTTCTTAATTTCCTCAGGACTGTAATCTTTATCTTGTTTAACATTTGTAATAGATAATTTATATCCTTTTGAAGAAACAACCCCCTCTGCTATACCTTTTACTCTAAGACCTGCTAAAGGTGTTTCTGTATAGTTTTCAAATGGAAGAACCGTTATTTTCTTATCTTTTAAATTTAATTTAGTATAATCTAAATTTGTAACTGTTGAGCATGATACTAAAAAAACCAAAGCAAAAAATAATAAAACCTTCCTCATTTTAAACCTCCTCCTGTAATAGTTTTTTCTCCCATTCAAGGGCTGTTTTACAAATTAGTTTTAAATCATCATACTGTGGTCTCCAGTTTAAATTGTTTAAAATTTTAGTATTATCTGCTATTAATATAGCTGGGTCTCCTTCTCTACGACCGGTATACTCAACTTTAAAATCTACTCCTGAAACTTCCTTCATAGTATTGATAACTTCTAAGACAGAGTATCCCCTACCATATCCACAATTAAATATATTACTATTATTATCGGTTAAATACTCTAAGCTTTTAATGTGAGCGTCTGCTAAATCATCAACATGAATATAATCTCTTATACAAGTACCATCTGGTGTTGGATAATCTGTACCAAAAACATACATTTTATCTCTCTTGCCAACTGCTGTTTCTGCTGCTACTTTTATTAGATGAGTAGCATTTGGAAATCTCTGTCCTATTCTAATTTTTAAGTCTGCTCCAGCAACATTAAAATATCTAAGTATTACATACTTAAATTCAGGGTTGGCAGTTCCTACATCGTTAAGTACTGTCTCGCTCATTAATTTACTTCTTCCGTAAGGGTTTATTGGTTGTGTTGGCGTTGTTTCTTTCACCGGAATTTCATCCGGTTGACCGTATACTGCAGCGGTAGAAGAGAAAATAAATCTATTGACACCATATTTAAGACAAAGATTGATAAGATTGGCTGTGTTTACTGTGTTATTCATATAGTATTTAATTGGATTTTTTACGCTTTCTGGTACCACAATGCTTGCTGCAAAATGAATCACAACATCGAATTTTTTAGCTTTAAACATTCCTTCTATCATCTGAAAATCTTTTAAATCTGCTTCAATGAAGGTAAGCTCTGTATTTTTGCCTGCTTGCTGATGGATTTCATTAAGTGTTTTAATAGTTTTCAATGAACCTGTTGAGAGATTATCAATGATTACTACGTTGTGGTCTGTGTTTTCTATTATCTGTTTTACTACATGACTACCGATATAACCTGCTCCGCCTGTGATTAAAATGTTCACAAATTATCTCCTTTTTATTTTTGTTAAAATTTCTTCTACAATTTGGCTTGGTGTTTTTTTGTCTGCATTGATCCTTATGTTTGCAAGTCTGTATACATTCTTCCTTTCTTCAAAAAGCTGTTTTATTTTTTCTATAGGTTGTTTTAATAATGGTCTGTCTTGGTCGTTTTTTAGTCTATCTAAGACTGTGTTTAAACTAACATCAAGCCACACAACATCTCCGTTTTTTTTCATCAAATTCATATTGTTCAAATTTGCTCCAAGCCCACCACCGGTAGAAACTACAAGTCCTTCTTGATTAACTATTGCTTCTATCTGTTTTCTTTCAAGCTCTCTAAAATAGCTTTCTCCTTTTTGCTCAAAAATATCTTTTATTTTCATTCCTTCTTTTTCTTCAATAAGCTTATCAATATCAACAAATTTCATATTTAATTTTTCTGCCAAAATCTTTCCTACCGTAGACTTTCCACTTCCCATAAATCCAACAAGATATATATTTTTCATTCTATCTCCTTAATTTCAAGAATTTTCTCAACATTGAAAACCCTATCATCTTTTCTTATTGTACAGAATCCTTCAACGCCCAAGAACTCAGCACCGTTGTAGTCCATTTTACCAATTTTTTTAGGGATTATTACTCTTTTTGATTTTACATCTTTTGATTTAAGATAGACTATCTCTATTGGCTTTTTCTCAGAGATGGCTTTTTTGATTATTTCTATTTTTTCTTCTAACGGAAGCTTTTTACTCGAAAGCTTATACTGATACTTAGTCAAAAAGCTTACAACCCTTTTATCTAACCAAATATACTTTTCTGATATCGGCTTTTTTAAAACAAGTCCTTCTAAGCTTCTACACCTGGATAAGGCTACATAAAGCTGTCCGTGTGAAAACGTTCCTCTGCCTATATCTATGATTACTTTATCAAATGTTAGTCCTTGGCTTTTGTGTATGGTTATAGCCCATGCTGGTTTCAGTGGATACTGGTAGTACGACCCTACTGTTCTTGATTTTATCTTTTTTTGTGCTTTGTCATAATAAAACTCAAACATGTCCCACTCGTAAGGTTGAACCGGGACTTCTTCTCCATCTTCAAGCTCTACCCATATTATATCTTCATTTCCTTTGACTTTTTCTATATCTACCACTCTACCCATACTTCCATTTATCCATCTGCCTTGATAGTCGTTGTTTAACAGCATAACTTGAGTACCTTTTTTTATAACAAGCTCTAATGGAGCCGGCAGGTCTTTTTCTGAAAAATCTCCTTCGATGTATCCTTGGTATACATATTTCTTGCCTTTTAATTTTTCAAGTTTTTGTTGGTTTATTTTGTCTGCAAGCTCGTTTGTGGTTGTTAGATAAATATAAAACTCTTTTTCATCCGGCTCAAAGTCTGGTATGTAGCGTTTGTTTAACTCCTCTAAATCTTTTTCTTCTATGGTTTTATTTCTTATTGCGTTTAAAAGTTTTATAAACTTTTCATCTTTTTGTCTGTATACCTTTTCAAGCTCAACAAATTCAAACTCTGCCTCGTTAAAAGAAATAGAGTCAAAGAAAAATGGACTCTTGTAAATCTGACTAAAAAACTTTTTCTCAGAAGATGTAACTACCGGTGGTAGCTGGTATAGGTCTCCTATCAAGATTAGCTGAATTCCGCCAAAAGGTTCTCCGGGCTGTTTCCCATGAATTTTTAAAAACTCATTTATACAGTCAAACAGGTCAGCCCTGACCATAGAAACTTCATCTATAACTATTGCATCAAGTTTTTTGTATATCTCTTTGTTTTTTGGTTTTATATCTTTCACACTGCTTAAAGTAATATCTGGCTTAAAATTGAAAAACGAATGAATCGTCTGACCTTTTATGTTAACTGCCGCAACGCCTGTAGGTGCTAAAACTGCTATTTTTTTCTTTGTATTGTTTCTAAAATAATTTAGCAGTGTAGATTTACCAGTTCCGGCTCTACCAACGATTAATACATTTTTATTTGTATTCTCCATTAAGTCTAAAGCTTTAGAAAATTGTTCGTTAAATTCAACTGTTTGAATCAAGCTTTTACCTCCAACTTAAATCTGGCAGTAAGCAGCATTTTAAGAATCTTTTACACATAACTCGCAACTTTCCTTTTTATCCTAAAGCTATAAAGCCAAAGGATTTCCTATTTTAAAATAAAGAGATTCTTCACCAGCTTCAGAATGACAAAAAGACCGAGATTCTTCGTCGGTTGTAGAATTACTAATAAGATTGTTCTTCTTAATGTTCATCAATCAACCTTTTTCTCATATCAAGGATCTTTTATATATAATTTTAGCCCTATTCGGTTATTCCAAAACAGAATACATCTATTTTAACCTTCTTTATATTCTTACTTACATACCTTGGGTGAGAAATTAGCGGTTTTTATAGAATTTAAAAAGAGATCCTTCGGACTTCGTCCTCAGGACGACGAAGAAAACTTGATAATCATATACTTGATTAGGGGCAACCTTATTTGTCATTCTGCGCGAAGCGAAGAATCTCATGCTTTTAATGAATTTCTCACCCGACGTATTTTAAACTTCTTTACCTTCTTATTTACATTATTATAACTTGGCTCTCCTCTATGATAAAATTTTATGCTAAAAATCTTGCCATGGAGGCAGATCTTGATTCAAAAAGAAGACTTAAAATACTATCTTTTCATATTTTTAACACTTTTTGTTTACTTTTGGAATTTTTGGTTTAATGCAATCTGGATTCCTAACGAAAGCTTTTACGCCGAAGCTGTCAGAGAAATGTTTGAATCTGGCAATTTTCTTGATATCTATTACAACTATGAACCAAGATTTAACAAACCACCGCTGACTTACTGGTCTATAGCTTTATCTGTTTTTATTTTTGGAATGAATGAATTTGCCATTAGACTTCCGATCGTTTTAATGGCTTTTGGAAGTTCATTTTTAACTTATAAAACTGCAAATCTGCTTTTTGATAAAAAGACAGCAATTTTTTCATTTTTTGCCATGGCTTTAAGCTTTCAGTTTATTATTAATTCAAGATACGCATCGCCAGAAGTCCCCCTTTTATTTTTCTTTACTTTAACGCTGTATCTCTTTCTCAAAGGCTACAAAGAAAATAAATTTTTATATATTTTTTTATCTTATGTATCTCTTGGTCTAACTGTTCTGACAAAAGGATATCCTTATATATTTGTAATTGGTGGCATCATAGGACTGTATCTATTAGCAGAGAGTAATTTTAATGTAAAAACTTGGCTATATAAGATTTGGCAGTTAAAGCCTTACATAGGACTTCCAATTACATTAATAATAGGTTTTAGCTGGTTTGTCTATATGCATCTAAAATTTGGCTCTATGTTTTGGCAGGTTTATAATGAAGAGACGATAAAAAGAGCTTTTGGAGAAGAGTTTAAATTCTCAGATATATTTTTCTACCTTATCGTGATACTCTGGGGCTTTCTGCCGTATTCTCTTGTTTTTTATTTCAGTTTGATTGATAGTTATAAGAAATGGTTAAAAGAGTTTTCTTTTATTTTCAGCTGGTTTATTGTTATGCTTGTAATTTTTACAATCGCAAAAGGTAAAATTCCAACTTACTTTATCCAAGCATTTCCAGCTTTATCTATATTTGTTGGGTACTATTTAGTAAATTATAATCCAGATGGTTTTAAAAAGTATCTTTGGTATTTGTCTTTTTTTACTGCTACCATAATAATAACAGTTTTAAATTTTGGAATTGTTTATCTTTTTAAACTTGACTACTTTTATTATATCTTCTGTGTTTTTCCGTTCCTTTACTTAATTAGATATAAAGATTATAAGCTATTACCGTTTATAGCAATGCTTATGACGTTTTTAATTTTTGTGATTTCTTTATTAGTCAAGGTTGAACATTACAGACCTTTTAAAGAGATTGGTAAAATTGTAAATGAAAAAGTCCCGGATAGGTCTATTCCTTTAATCATAGAAAATAGATTTTTTCATAATCTGCCATTTTACACAAAAAGAAAAATTCTAAGAGATTACAGCTCTAATCAGATTTTAGAGTATCAAAACAATCATAAATATATACTTGCTCTTGTTGAAGAAAACACTTTAAAAAAGCTTAACAATGTAGAAGTAGTTTGGAGTGGATATCTTTATCCAAACAGTGAGTCTCGTTTTGCAGTGTTTTTAAGAAATGTATATAAAGCTGAAATTGGAGATTATTCTGGATTTGTAAAAATGTATTTGGTGGTAAACAAGAAGTAAAATGTTTTAATCTTTCAAATGCTCTAAGCCTATCATAACCATTCTGTATACAAAAACTAAGGTTGTTATAGCCCATCCTGCAAATACAGATATTAAGAAAATAATCAGAGAAGACTTTCTCTCCTCCGCTGGCTTTTTGTTATTCCAAATTGTTAAAATAATATCAAAGATTACTGTCAGTATGATAACAGAAAGCACAAAAACAATTACAGAAATTGTAAGGTCATAACCTACCTGAACAAGCTTTTCCTCGGCTTGCTTCATTACATCGTACATGATAATTTACCTCTATAATTTATGTTATACACCAAATATATTCTGACCTTTCAGGACCTGTTGACAACATCACGACTTTAACGTCTGTATTCTCTTCTATGGTTTTTATAAATTCCTTAGCATTTTCCGGTAATTTTGTAATATCTTTCAATCCTTTTGTTGAAGTTTTCCAGCCTTTTATAGTTTTATAGATAGGTTTACATTTAGCCAGTACTTGTAAAGATGCTGGAAACTCTGTAATAGTTTGTTCTTCATAATCATAAGCTACACAAACATTGATTTCATCAAAAACATCAAGAACATCTAACTTTGTTATTATTAAGCCGTCGATTCCGTTTATTCTACATGCAAATCTTAAAGCTACTAAATCAAGCCAGCCACATCTTCTTGGTCTTCCGGTTGTAGAACCATACTCATAACCTTCTTCTCTTAATCTTTCACCGATCCCATCATTTAACTCTGTTGGAAATGGACCTTCTCCAACTCTTGTAGTATAGGCTTTACTTACTCCATAAACTTTTGCTTGACCGATTAGCTTTGGAGCAACTCCTGTACCGTTGCAAATGCCAAGAGCGGACGCATTAGAAGACGTTACATATGGATATGTTCCCATATCTATATCAAGCATCGTTCCTTGTGCACCTTCAAAAAGTACTTTTTTACCTTCCTTCATTACTTTATCAAGAAGATAAGAAGTGTCAGCTACCAAATCTTTTATTTTTTCAAAGTTAGAAAGTGTATTTTCATATAGCTCATTTAAATCAAGATTAAACGTTTCGCCGTAAACTTTCTCAGCAATTTCTTTTGCTTCATTGAAAGCTTTTTCAAGTCTAAATCTGAAATATTCTTTATCAAATAAATCTACAATTCTTATACCAGTTCTTGCATACTTAGCCATATAAGCCGGTCCAATGCCTTTTAACGTTGTTCCTACTTTATCCTTTCCTTTAGATTTTTCTGACAAGCTGTCTAATATTTTGTGATATGGGAATACAATATGACATCTTTCACTTATATATAATTTATCTTTAAAATCTTTGACAGCATCTTTAACTTGATCCATCTCTTTTAAAAGCTCTTCTAAATCTACAACAACGCCGTTAGAAATGATATTTTTAACACCTTCGTGTAAGATGCCAGATGGGATTAAGTGTAAAGTGTACTTTTTACCATTAGCTATAACTGTATGTCCTGCATTACTTCCACCTTGATATCTAACAACATAATCAAATTCAGGAGCAAGAAGGTCTACTATTTTACCTTTTCCTTCATCTCCCCATTGGGAGCCAAGAATTATCAAACTCTCTTTCAATTTCAATTTTTACCTCCAATTACTCTTTGTATACAAACTCTTTAATATTTTTTCTTTCCCAGTGTCCAATTGATGGAATTCCTTCTATAAATTCTTTTTGAATTTTTATAAGTCTTTCTATCCCGGATTTTCCATATTCAAGCATTTTATTAAAATCTTCTTGAGAAAATGTGTTTTCTTCACCGGTTGCTCCTATCTCTACAAACTCACCTTTACCGGTCATCACAAGGTTCATATCTACCTGTGCATTTGAGTCTTCTGTATAGTTAAGGTCTAAGACTATTTCATTTCTAACCTTTCCAACGCTTATAGCTGCAACGTAATCTTTTAGAGGATTGGCTTTTACTAAATTTTGTTTTGTTAGTTTTATACAAGCATCAGCAACTGCTATAAATGCCCCTGTAATAGATGCTACCCTTGTGCCACCGTCCGCCTGAATAACATCGCAATCTATCCAAATTGTTTTTTCTCCAAGTTTTTTAAGGTCAACCGCAGCCCTCAAGCTTCTTCCTATCAGTCTTTGTATTTCATGAGTCCTGCCAGATGGTGAACCTCTAACTACTTCTCTAAGACTTCTTGTTTCCGATGCTCTTGGAATCATTGAATACTCAGCAGTAATCCAACCTTGACCTGTACCTTTTAAGAAAGGTGGAACTTTATCCTCAACAGATGCAGTAACTATAACCTTTGTATTTCCAAATTCTATTAGGACTGAACCTTCTGCGTAGATATTGAAGTCTCTAATAATTTTTATAGGACGAAGTTGAGCAGGTTTTCTACCGTCTGGTCTCAAAGAATCCTCCTTAACTATATGATAATTGATATTATACCACGTATTAATGTTAGAAATTAGAAAGTAGAATTATATGTCTGGTGAGAAATTTAATAAAAATAGGAGATTCTTCGCCGGCTTCAGAATGACAAATAAGGTTATCCTTCCTTTAATGCTTATCAATCCGCCTTTCGCTGTCATCCTGAGGACGTAAGTCCGAAGGATCTCCTTTTTAAATTTTATAAAAATCCCTAATTTCTAATCCAAGGTATGTTAAAAATTAAAAAGTAGAATTATAAATTAAGGCTGCTACTAAAATTTTAATATGGCTATGAATAAGATATATTTATTTGTTATCCTGAGGCTGTAAAGCCGAAGGTCTCCTGCTCTCGATATAAATTTGCCTTTTGATTTATGATAGAATAAATTTTTATTATTAGCTCTTTTGGAGATTTAAAATGGCTTACGTTATAGATTATGAGCTTTTGGAGAAGTTAGAACAAAAGGTAGGAAAAGAAGAAGCTAAAAAGATTGCACAAACTATTGAACTGATTTATAACGAACTTGATAAAAAATCAGAAAGCTTAGCACAGCAAAAAAAGCTTGAACTTAAAGATGAGCTTACTAAAGAACTTGCTACAAAGGCTGATATTGATATGGTTTATCAAAAGTTAGAATTATTAAAAACTGAATTAGAGGCCAAGATAGACAAAGAAGTATTAAAATTGCAAAATGATATACAGAAGATTGATAAAAAGTTTACAACGATGTTCATAATCTTAGCTTTCTTAATTATTTTCATAAACAAAGATGCGATAGAGTTAATAATCAAACTTTTACCATTTGCGAAATAATCGCTTCTCTATAATTATAACAATATGATCTGTCAATCGTAGCAAAAAACATAGGTTTTATACTTCACATTCATCAATTCCTTCCAAACATTCTAATATCTTTATATTCAAATATTTTGATAATAATATGTATTTGACAATAACTTAGGTGGCTATTAAAATTATTTTTGAAACTTATTATTACAGCAGGAGGTAAAAAACATGAAGATGGACAGGAGAGACTTTTTAAAGCTCTCGTGCGGTAGTGTAGTTACTGCTTCGTTGTTAGGTGGGGGCGCAAGCTTTACCTATGCCAAGGAGGCAGAGGAGCTTAATCTTCCTAAACCTTCCGCTAACTCCCCAAGGGTGGTCATTGTAGGTGCTGGATGGTCTGGATTGACCATTGCTAAGTACATAAAGATGGGTAATCCTAATGTAGATGTGGTTCTTATTGACAAGAGGGAAGAGTTTTTTTCTTGTCCTGTAAGCAATCTTTGGTTGGTGGGCCTTGTAAATCTTGAATTTCTTATTCACGACTTTCTCACACCCGCATCAAAGTACGGCTACCATATGCTTACCGGAACATCGGTCATAGATGTAGACAGAAACGCAAGGAAGGTATATACGGATAAAGGCGTTATTAGCTACGATTATCTTGTGCTTTCACCTGGCATAGATTACTACTACGACACCTGGATAAAAGATCCTAAGGATATAGAACTTGCTAAGGCGCGTTATCCCGCTGCTTTTATTACCGGCTCTGAACACATAAGACTAAAACAAAAGATACAGGACTTTGAGGGTGGTACATTTGTGATTACAGTGCCACCCGGTGCTGACTATAGGTGTCTACCAGGTCCATATGAGAGAGCGACTCTTATAGCTTGGTACTTTAAGAAGAATAATATAAATGGAAAGGTGGTGGTAGTAGACAATCATGGCGACCCACCTGTTAAGGCAAAAGGATTTCATTACGCGTGGGATAACTTTGTAAAGGGCTATATAGAATACTATCCAAATGCAGACATAAAGTCTATTGATGTAGCAGGTCGCAAGATATTAACAGAAACTTATGGAGATATAAGTTTTGATGATGGTACCATATATCCTGTATGCAGAGCTGGGGATATAGTTTTCAAGGCAGGACTTGTTAAAAAGGGTGAAAGATGGCCTGATATTGATCCTACAAAGTATCATGCTATAGGGGACGAAAGGGTTTATGTAACGGGAGATTCAAGAAACCAACCATTCTCAAAGAGTGGAAATACTGCCAACACAGAAGCCCACTATGTAGCGAAGCTTATACTTGTAAAGATTGCAAATAAAGACATTGACTACACACCACCAAGGACCCTCTGTTACTCTGCTGTAGCACCGAACGAAGCTATATGGATAGACTTGAGCTACAAGTACCTTGGCGGTGGTAAGTTTGAGTTTACAGATGTTAAAGCAGACGAACAGCCAAAGGATGCAAACTACAAAGCTTACATGGAGTGGGCAAAGGGACTATACAGAGATATGTTCAGATAATCTTTTACCATTACGCTGGAAAAATGTCGATTATGCATCTAATAAGGGGGGGTTGATATCCCCCTTTTTTTATTTTACAGCAAAATTGGGAGGTAAGAAAAATAATGGATAGAAGGACGCTTTTAAAAACATGTTCTGTTATTGCAATAGAGATGATGGTTAATCCATCTATTTTTAATAAGCTTCTTGCCCAAGAAAAAGAGCTTTATAAAGCATACCAAAAAACAATGCTCGTAAAAGAAAACGGTCAACCTTTTAGTACATCTGATATTCAGCCAAATACCGCTCTTTTATTCTTTTATCCCTATGCTTCTACTCCTTGCTATTTAATCAATACTGGGTCAGAAATTAAGCCTGCTAAAATTAAGCTAAACAATGGAAAAGAATACGAATTCAAAGGTGGAATAGGTAAAAATAAAAGCATTGTAGCTTACAGTGCAATATGTCCTCACCAATGGGCTTATCCAACTAAAGATTTCTCATTAATTAATTACTATCCACCAACAGAAAAATCACAAGCAACTGGAAGAAGTGGAGTAATCCAATGCTGTGCTCACATGTCTGTATACGATATTAATAAAGGGGGTCAGGTGTTAGAAGGACCGGCAGAATATCCGCTTGCTGCAATAGAACTTATAGAAGAAAATGATATAATTTATGCCGCTGGTGTGATTGGACCAGACCAATTTGGAGAGTTTTTTGATATGTATAAATCAGACCTTATTGCACAGTATGGAAATATTAGAAAGGCAAAAGAGACTCCAGATAAAACCATAGTTATGGAGGTTGGGAAGTATGCCAAAGAACAAATTAAATGTTAGTAGAAGAGATTTTTTAGTTGGGACAGCTGCATTATCAGCATCAACGTTAATTAACTTTCAAACTTCAGCCTATGCAAAAGAGGAAAGACCAAGCTTAGCATCTAAAAAGGCAAGGGTAGTTATCATAGGTGGTGGGTATGGAGGAATAAGTGCTGCCATATCTTTGAGAAAGCATAATAAAGATGTGGATATATTACTCATTGAAAAAAATGAGTTTTTTGTTTCCTGTCCGATGAGTAATCTGTATATTGGAGATATTATGGAGTATTCAAAGCTATGTTATCCATACAATAACCTAACTGTTAAGCACAACATAAAAGTTTTACATGAAGAAGTTGATAATGTAGACTTAGATAAAAAAGTTATTTATACAAACAAAAGCAAAATTGAGTATGACTTTTTAGTATTATCTCCGGGTATTGATTATGATATAAAAGAAGGTCAGAAAGAGATGCTTCTTTACTATCCACCAGCATTTAAACCGGGCGGAGAACATCTGTATCTAAAAAAACTTTTAAGTGAGTTTGAAGGTGGAGATGTTGTGATGACCGTACCATCCTATCCTTACAGATGTCCACCAGCACCGTATGAAAGGGCAGCATTAGTATTAAACTATCTAAAAAGAAGAAATCTAAAAGCAAAGCTGTACTTTATAGATGAAAACGAAAGACCAATAATTAATTCAGAAGGATTCATGAATGCATATTATGAGCTGTACAAAGGATATGCTGAGTATATAACAGGAACAACAATAAAAGATATAGATTATATGAAAAAAGTAATAAAAACTTCTAACGGAGAGTTTAAATTTGATATAGCGAACATCATTCCACCGATGAAAGCATCAAGCTTGATTGAAAAGATAGGTCTCTTAGAAAAAGGTCAAAAATGGGTTGAGGTAGATACTTTTACATTTGAGACAAAAGTTCCTAATGTGTTTGTAATAGGAGATTCTGCAAGGTCTTTTCTTCCAAAGTCTGGATTTGGTGCTAACACGCAAGGAAAAGCCGTTGCAAACATAATAAATGAAAGGCTTACAGGAAAGAAATACAAGCAAGAAGAGCTTTTAATGGTTGTTTGTTATTCTATGGTCAGCGATAAAGAAGCTGTGATGTCTGAAACTTCATTTAAATTAAACTTAGAAACAAAAACAGTTACACCTATTCATAGAGAGGACAATATAAGAAAAGAAGTTAATGTTAAAAGATACTATGAATGGGCAAAAGGACTATGGAGAGAGATGTTCGGATAAAATGTTCCATTTGGGACAAAAAATGTTCCATTTGGGACATAGGTTTTTGTCATAACAAGCATTTAAGCCTCCCAAAAATTGGCATAGAATTTGTATTAAAATTTTTTAACAAAAAGATGGGAGGTTAAAATGAAGCTTAAAAAGTTTTTAACAATCACTGGACTTAAAAAGTTTTTAACAATCACTGGATTGGTTGGGCTTACTGCAATTGGTGCGTATGCCTTAACTTTACAAGAAGCAGGAATAGAAAATCCAGAAGGCAAATCTGTAATGCTAAAAGATGTTCCCCCAGAACCAAGATTGTATGCAATTCCTCCTGAATGTAATTTAAAAGATAAAGAATCTTTAAAGAAATTGGCTGAAAAAGGAAAAGAAGTTTTTAATACAGTTGCAAAAGGAAACTGCGTTGCTTGTCATTGTGCTAAGGATACAAAAGGATGTGGAAACATAGGGCCAGATTTAACAGGTTATAAAAACGGACTTTTTAAAGCTCCGAATTATAGAGGAGAGGAAAAAACCGTAGATTGGCTATATCAAAAAATCGCTGATGGAAGAATATTGATTCCTAAGGATTTAGAAAATATTCCATACTTTCATATAATGACAGTTCAAATTACAACAGGACAGCTAACATACGAAGAAGTTTGCCAGTTAACAGCATATGTACTAAGTCAGGAGTAATGTATGAAGCTTAAAAGTTTTATTTTGATATTTATATTAACTGTGTTTGGTATTTCAAATGCAGAAATAAACTGGGTCCCTCTTGATAAAGCTTTTGAAATAGCAAAAAAAGAGAATAAGCTTGTTTTTGTGTATATTTACTCACCATCTTGTCATTACTGCGATATAATGGATTTTAAAGTATTTGACAGTAGAAAAGTTGAAGATATGTTAAATAGGCAGTTTGTTCCTGTAAAATTAAGAAAATGCAGTAAAGAAGGCATAGAGTTTAGAAAAAAATACGGATTTGTAGGAACGCCGATGTTTTATTTCTTAGAACCAGACGGAAAGAAGATTAAAGCAATCTTTGGAGCCTGGGAAGAAAAAGATTTTGTTAAAATTTTAGAGTATTTCTCATCCGGAAGTTATAAAACGATGGATATGAACGAATTTTTTATGAAAACAAATTAGGAGGTATTTTTATGAACAGAAGAGAGCTTTTAAAAGGAGCAGCGTTGGCTGTTTCCAGTCTAACGTTCGGCAGCTCATTGTTATCTAATGTCTTTGCTGTTGAGCTTGCAGACGCACCACCACCAAAAAAACCTTATGAAGAAGCATTAAAAGAAATTACCGGCGGAAAAACAGTTGCTGATTCAGACAAAGTAAAGCTTATTGCTCCGGAGATTGCAGAAAACGGGGCTGTTGTACCGGTTACTGTAGAAGTAGAACTACCAATAGAGCAGATTAAAGCAATTCATATTTTAGCAGATAAAAACCATAATGCTCGTACGATGAGCGTTGAGTTTACTCCGGCTAACGGAAAGGCTTACATCTCGACAAGAATAAGACTTGCAGAATCTATGAACGTTGTCGCAATAGCACAACTTGCAGATGGTAGCTTCATTAAAGCACAGAAGCCTGTAAAAGTTACAATAGGCGGATGTGGATAATCAATAATTAAGGAGGATTGAAAGATGCCAAGAACAGCAATGGTAAAAATAGACCCAAAAGATTACAAAAAAGATGACTTAATCAAAGTTAATACAGTTATAATGCACCCAATGGACACAGGTTTAGTAAAAGACAAAGAATCTGGAAAGTATATCGCAGCTAACTACATTACAGACGTAGAAGTATATTATGGAAATGAAAAAATCACTACCATGAAACTTTCTGGTTCTGTAAGTGTAAATCCATTTATCTCTTTCTATGTAAAAGCTACCAAAACTGCACCTTTAAAAATCATTTGGAAAGATAACAAAGGAGACGTTACAGAAAAAGTAATCGACATAAACGTAGGATAATCTCGGCTGAGGGCTATTTTAGCCCTCTCTTTTTTAAAATTCCTTAAGGGAGGAAAATTGGCTATGAAATTAAAGGGTAAACTATTGCTTTTTGGAGCCTTGGTTTTAGCTTCGGCATTTGGCATAAATAAAGCAATTTCACAAGAAGCTGGGCAAGCTATATCAGAAGAGGATTTAGCATTATATAAAACCGGTATAAATCCGGGAGAAGTTTTTGCTCAGGAAGTTGGCGGAAAGCTGTTTAATACACCTATGGGAAAATCAAATAAATCCTGTGCATCTTGCCACAGTGAAGAAAAACTTAAAAAAGCTGTTGGAACTTATCCAAAATACAACGAAAAATTAAACGCTGTAATATCACTACAGCAAAGAATTCAGATGTGTCAAAAGCTAAATCAAGGCGTTGAAAACCCTTTCCCACTTAAAAGTGAAGAAAACACTGCATTACTTACATATTTAAAGTATATAGCATCTGGAGAAAAAATTAACGTAGATACATCATCCAATCCTGTTGTTAAAGCGTACTATGATTACGGAAAGTATGTGTTTGAATTAAAAAGAGGAAAAAGAAATCTATCATGCCAAGCCTGTCATGAGTATGCTGCTGGATTGGTTTTGAGAATGCAGAAATTAAATCCTCTTGGACATGAATTTAATGGAATAAAAGGAACAACAGCTGCTGCCCATTGGCCGGGTTATAGAATGACACAAAGTAAAGTTGTAACAATAGAACAAAGATTTCAACAATGTATGAGTCAAGCAAGTATGAAAATTCTGCCTCTTGGTTCAAAAGAGATGGTAGCATTAGAGCTTTATGTAACATCATTAGCAAATGGAGCAACTATAGAAGCACCAGGACTTGTTAGATAAGGTGAGAAAAGGAGGCAAAAATGAATATTTCAAGAAGAGAGCTGTTTCATCTTGCTGCAATAGCAGGTCTGTCATTAGCGGCTGAGGATGTTTTTGCAAAATTAAACGATTTAAACCCGGAAAAACTATTTGATTTTAAACCTGTTGGAAACGTTACACTATTACACATATGCGATTTACATGCACACATTAAACCGCTTTACTGGAGAGAGCCATCTACACTAATTTCAGCAAGGGAGCTAATAGGAACTCCTGGATTTTTATGTGGCAAGGCATTCTTAAAATACTACGGTATAAAGCCAAATACAATGAGAGCTTACTTTGATACTTACATCGGCTTTGAAGAGCTTGCCAAAAAATACGGAAAGATGGGCGGTGTAGCACATATAGCAACCTTGGTTAAACAGATAAAGGCAGAAAGAGGCAATGATAAAGTGTTATTTATGGATTCTGGCGATACATGGCAAGGAACAGCTATTGGATTATTTACAAAAGGTTTAGCGGTAGTTGAGGCACAAAACGCTCTTGGAATTGACATTATGGTTGGTCATTGGGAGTATACATACGGAAAAGACAGAGTCTTAGAGCTTGTAAACAAGCATCTCAAAGCAGAGTTTATATCTCAAAACGTAGCAGATGATATGTGGGGCGAGTTAATCTTTAAACCATACACAATCAGAGAAGTTGGCGGTGTAAAAGTTGCAGTCATTGGAAACTCTTTCCCTTATACGCCAATAGCAAACCCTAAGGAGTTTACAGAAGGCTGGACATTTGGAATTCAGCCAGAGAGACTTCAAAAGTTTGTTGACGAAGTAAGAAGTAAAGGAGCTGATGTGGTAGTTTTACTATCTCACGATGGATTTACATTAGACCAAGCTCTTGCAAAAATGGTAAACGGAATTGATATTATCCTTTCCGGACACACCCACGACCCAGCACCAAAACCAGTGATAGTAAACAATACAATCATAGTCATTGCAGGAAGCCATGGAAAATATCTTGGAAGGTTAGACCTTGAAGTTAAAAATAAAAAGATTACAAACTTTGCGTATAAACTATACCCTGTTGCATCAAACTTTATAAAACCGGATAAAGAAGTCCAAGACCTTGTAAATAAGCTATATGAACCATATGAAAAACAGCTTTCTGAAGTTATAGGAAAAACAGAAACAATACTCTACAAAAGAGATACATTCTATTCAACTTTTGACAGAGTAATGATGGATGCAATCAAAGAAGAAGCAGATTGTGAAATAGTATTCAACCCGGGCTACAGATGGGGAACAACACTTCTACCCGGAGATAACATTACAGTAGATGATGTTTACAGTATGGCTGCGATAACATACCCTGATGTTTACAGATTTGAGCTAACAGGAGCTCAGATTAAAAATCTATTAGAAGATGTAGCAGACAACGTATTTAACTCAAATCCACTTTACCAACAAGGCGGAGATATGAGCAGAACTCTTGGTCTTGAATATGCCATAAAAATCTCCGCACCAACAGGACAAAGAATTTCAGACATAAAAGTTAACGGAAAAGACCTTGACCCTAACAGAACTTATGTAGTAGCATCTTGGGGTGGAAATCTATACAAAATGGGCAAAAATGCTAAAAAATTAAGACCATCTTATGACATTACTATTGATTACATTAACAGAGTAAAAGTAGTTAATCCGCCATTAAAATCAAACGTAAAAATCTTAGATTTTGACTGTGGATGCCCAACATCTGAAGGAAAATGTTTGTAGGAGTAGTAGCAACCTTGGATGAGAAATTAGTTAATAATTTTTAATTAAATAATACCTTGGGTGAGCAATGAGTAGTTTTATAAAATTAAAAAGGGAACCTGTCAGGCTTGCATCCTCAGATAACAAGGAAAGAGTAGGGACGAATCATGAATCGCCCTTACAGAATAGGAGAAGTTGGCATAAAGTATTGTCATCCTGAGGCCGGAAGGAGAGAATCTCCTATTTCTATTGAGTTTCTAAACTGTAAAGTGAACTAACTTTTTTGACATATCGGAAATTTATATGATAAAATTTAACCTGACTAAAAAAGGGGCAAAGGATGAAAAAATTAATCTTAGTGATGTTGGTTGGTTTGATTGCTTCTTGTGGAGGAGTCATTAAAGATGTCTCTTTTGAAACAGGAGACTACTTAGGAACTGGTTATGATGACAAACCACAAAAGAAAGTAAGCTTAAGCAAATCTGAGAAAAAAACGGAAGCAAAAACAGAAGCAAAAACAGAGAAAAAGTCTTTTTTAGAATCTCTTGCCAGTGCAGTAGTGACAGACTCTGAAGATGAAGAAATGTCTGATATTTATGAGAGAACAACAAAAATGTCTTATGAAGAGCTTGATTTAGCATTAAGAACAGAGCTTGAAAATCATAACTTTAAAATCGTCCATGTTTTAAACATCACAAAAGGCGTAGAAGAGCAAGGAAATAAAGACTTTTGGAAGCATATGCATATCTACCTTGTATGCAAGCTTTCTCAGTGTTCAAAAATTATGAAGCATAATCCACAGCTTGCATCCCAGTTTCCTTTTAAAGTTTACACGTATGAAAAAGATGGAAAAATGGTTGTAGGAACGTTTAAACCAAGCACAGCCATTAAATATATGGGCAATTTAGACGCAGATGCAATTAAAGCATTAAAAGAGCTTGATTTAGAGCTTAAAAAAATAATTGATAACATAGCCGGTCAATAAAAAAGTGAATAGGTGAGAGGTAAAAAGTGAGAGGTAAATTGTTGTCATTCTGCAGCCGACGAAGAATCTCTTTTCCCTCTCTTTTTAAAAAAGGAGATCCTTCAGACTTACGTCCTCAGGATGACAAAGAAAGAGAGCTGGAAATCTATTCTTTCAATAAAAATTTTTAAAGGAGGTTTAACATGAAAAAAGTTTTACTCACAGGAATTGGGCTTGTAGCATCTGCACTCATTGCAACACCATCAAACGCAGCACCAAAGTTTTATTTTGGAGAAGGAAAAGAGCTTGAAATTTTCTTTGCAAACCAGCTTTGGGGCGTATATACAATGGATAGAGTAGAAGGTGGTCAAAAATACGACAACAGAATGGACTTCTTCCTAAGAAGGTCAAGACTTGGATTTCAAGGAACAATAACAGAAGATTTATCTTGGAGGGTATGGTTTGCTTATGACAACGTAGGCTTGGACCAGCATACAGCACTTGCAAAAAGTAATAATAACGTTGGTTTAGTTAGTAGTAATGGTAGTATCGCAAATAATAATCAAAATCAACAATTCTATATTTGGGATGCTATGTTTACTTATGCACTTCATAAAAATTGGGCAAATATTACTGTAGGTTACTTTAGACCTCAGGTTGGTAGAGAAAGCATTACAGCAGGATTTGAAGTGTTATCTTTTGAAAAAGCTTTAACAAACTTTTATCTAAGACAGCATTTAGTAGGAACTGGTCCTGGTCGTGAAACTGGCGTAAATATAGGTGGTTTGTACAATGATGAAAAAACTAAGCTAGGGCTTAACTATAACTTTGGAGTGTTTAACGTAGATAAATTTAGCGGTGGAACAGGTGGGGATAACTTACTCTACACAGCAAGAGTAGCTGTGTCTTATGGCGACCCAGAGATGAAAAAATACGGAATGGGTTATAAAGTCAATTACTTTGGAAAAAGAAACGGTATAACTTTTGCAGTTAACTATGCTTATCAAGGAAGAGGAAAAGATAGCAACACATTCCCATTAGCAGATACTACTATATGGAAACTAACTTATTATGACAGCTCAGCCAAAACAGTAAAAGTTCAATTCAAAAACAACCAAATGTTAGGCTTTGATATCCTTGCAAACTATAAAGATTTTACATTTAACGCTGAATATGACGAGTTAAAAAGGTCTTTTGATGTATCAAGCTTGGATTACAAAGACAAAGTATGGCATGTAAGAGGTGGTTATAACTTTACACTTCCTAACAAAACAATTCTTGAACCAGCCATTACTTATGCAGAATGGCAAGGAGATAAAGCAAGCTTAAACGGTAATGGTAATTTCAAAACAACCGACGTTGGTTTAAACTGGTATATAAAGCAAAACAATATGAAGCTTAATTTACACTATGTTAAACAGTCTGGCTCATCAAAATCAGCTTATAATCCAAATGGAAATAGCAAAGCTGGTGATTACATAGGCGTTGGCTTACAGTTAATTTTCTAATAGTTTAAAAGTTTGGAAGCTGGGGATTGGAACAAAACATCCCCTGTCTTCCTGATTCTCATCTGATTCTCATTTTTTAATGAATTAAAAAAACTTTTATTTGGGAGGTAATTCTTATGAAAAAATTAGTTTTTCTTTTAATGGGTTTACTCTTGATTTCTCTCTCAGGTTATTCTGAAGAAAAGGCAAAGTTTGATCCTAAAATTCCAGACAAGATTAAAGCAGTTTTTGATTGGTCAATTCCGCCTGAAGATACAGCTACTGCATTGAGATTTGTATCTAATTTTATTAAAGCTTATGATGAGTTTAATCCAGCTGGTGAATATCAATTAGCTATCGTTTCCCATGGACCAGAGGCGTTGATCTTTTCTAAGAAAAATTATGAAAAATACAAAGAAACAATAGACAGACTTAGATCAATGACACAGGTTTATAATCTAAAAATTTATGTTTGTAGAAATGTAGTTAGAACATTGGGAATTAAAGAAGAGGATTTACAAGATTTTGTAATAGTAGTTCCTGCCGGTGTTCTTAAGCTTGCAGCTATACAGGAAGAAGGTTTTAGATTAATACCTACTGTTGTTCATGACATGAAAAAATATAAGCAACAATAATAAAACTAAAACTTAGAGGGGGTTAGACATGAGAAAAGTTTTACTCACAGGAATTGGGCTTGTAGCATCTGCACTCATTGCAACACCATCAAACGCAGCACCAAAGTTTTATTTTGGAGAAGGGAAAGAGCTTGAAATCTTCTTCATGAACCAGCTTTGGGGCGTATATACGATGGATAGAATAGAAAACGGTCAGAAATACGACAACAGAATGGATTTCTTTTTAAGAAGAGCTTTCTTAGGCTTTAAAGGTACAATTACAGAAGATTTATCTTATTTAGTAATGTTTCAATATAATAATGTTGGTCTTGATCCTCATACAGCAACTTCAAGATCTAACAACGTTGGCTATTTTCCTCAAAACCTAAATAATCAACAATTTCAACTTTTTGACATTAACTTCACTTACGCACTTCATAAAAATTGGGCAAATATTACTGTAGGTTATTTTAGACCTCAAGTAGGAAGAGATAATATGTCATTTTTAGATTCAATTTCTTTTGAAAAAACTTTAGCAAACTTTTATCCAAGACTACATCTAGTTGGAACACTGCCCGGTAGAGAACTTGGTATTAACTTAGGCGGTTTATATAATGATGAGAAAGGAAAATGGGGAATCGATTATAGATTTGGGGTATTTAATCCTGATAAAATGGGAGGAAGCAGTCCGGGATATACTGGTGGAGATAGTTTGCTTTATACTGCAAGAGTAGCATTATCTCTTGGAGATCCTGAATTTAAAAAGTATGCATTAGTTCCAAAGTTAAATTATTTTGGGAAAAGAAACGGTATAACCTTTGCTGCTAACTATGCATATCAAGGAAGAGGAAAAGATAGTAGTAATTTAGCTTTAAATCCTGTTAATGTTTCATTTAAAAATAACCAAATGATAGGATTTGATATTCTTGCAAACTATAAGAACTTTATATTCAATGCCGAATATGATATTTTAAAAAGAAATTATGATAATTCTTCCTTAAATTATAGTGATAGAGTATGGCATGTTAGAACAGCCAGCGTATGACTTTAGACTTCCAAATAAAACAATTTTACAACCTGCTTTTGCATATGAAGAATGGCAAGGTGATGAAAAGAGTATATATGGAAATGGTAATTACAAAGTTACAGATGCAGGTGTTAACTGGTATATTAAACCTGGCTTTATTAAATTAAATTTACATTATGTAAAACAAGCAGGTACTCCAAAATCTTTTTATAGTCCAAATGCTACAAGTCATGATGGAAATTATATTGGGGTTGGTTTAGAGTTGATATACTAACATTTATATTTTTCCCACCGGCTTGATAAATTCAGTTGGTGGGATGTAAGAATTTTTAGAAGGAATTATTTATGAAATTGGAGGGAATATATAGCATGAAAAAAGTCCTGTTAACAAGCTTAGGTTTTATAGCTGTTTTGTTGATTGCTGCACCTTCAAAGTCTCAAGAAGAGCTGTTGACAAAAGCAAGGCAGTATTTTTCACCACTTCCAAAGGACTTTTTTACCAAGGAAAATTCCGTTTATAATAATCCTAAGGTCATAAACCTTGGCAAAATGCTGTTTTTTGAAAGAAGACTTTCTGTAAATGATAACATAAGCTGTGCAACGTGTCATCCAATTGTATATTATGGCTCTGCCCCTGCAAAAAAACAGATGGGAGCTATTAAATTCCAAGACAGACATGCTCCGACAGTCTTAAACTCAGCAGGTCAATTTGTCCAACACTGGATAGGCAACAGAAAAGACGTAGAAGATCAGGCGATACAGTCATTAACAGGTCCTGCAGCATTTGGAAATAAAAGCTTAGAAGATGTTGAGGATAAAATAAGCAAAATAGAAGGGTATGTAAAGTTATTTAAAGAAGCTTTTCCAAATGATAGTAAACCTATTAGTGGAAAAAATATAGCTATTGCCATAGGAGCTTATGAGAGAACTCTAACAACGCCATCAAGATTTGATGAATATTTAAAAGGCAATACCAAAGCTTTAAATCAAAAAGAAAAAAAGGGATTAATCACATTTATAGAAGTTGGATGTGTTGCTTGTCATAACGGTCCTTTAGTTGGCGGAAATTCTTTTCAAAAATTTGGCGTAGTTGCTCCATACTGGGAATATACAAAAAATCAAAGTATTGATGAAGGACGCTATTTAGCTACGAAAAAGGAAGAAGATAAGTATGTATATAAAGTTCCTTCGTTGAGAAATGTAGCATTAACACCTCCTTATTTTCATGATGGCTCTGTTGAAAAATTAGAAGATGCGGTTAAATAATGGCTAAGGTTCAGCTTGGAAAAGACCTGACTAACGAAGAAATAGATAGTATTGTAGCCTTTTTAAATGCCCTTTCTGGAAATCTTCCGAAGAACTTTAGAGAGCCACCAATACTTCCGTCAAAGTAGGAGGTCTTAAAATGAGAAAACTATCTTTAACTTTAACAGCTTTATTAGCTTTAATAATTTCAACCATTTCATACTCAATGGAGCTAAAAGAGTTTTATAAGAATATGTACATGGTTCGCGGTGTTGATGCGATGCCATCTCCAGAAAACAAAGGTTTTATGTCTAATGCGTATGGAATTTTAACCAAAGAAGGCTGGATAGTTATAGACTCTCTTTCAACTCCTGAACTTTCAAAAGAATTTTTAACACTTTTACAAAAAGAGAAAAAAACACCTGTTAAATATCTGATTATAACCCACTACCACCCAGACCATTGGTATGGAGCTTCTACTTTTAAAGAAGCCGGAGCAGTTGTAATAGCCCATAAAAATCTAAACAAATTTTACAACTCTCCGGAAGCAAAAATGACTCTTGAAGCTTCAAACCAAAGATTTGGCGGAATCTACAAAAACGTAAAACTAATACCCGCAGATATAGAAATAGAATCTCAGAAAGATTTAAAAGTTGGACAGTATGAAATCAGCATAATTCCAACAAACCCTGCACATACAGACAATGATATTGTTATTTTTGTAAAAAATGAAAACATTTTATTTGCCGGAGATTTAGTATATCTAAACAGAATTCCATTTGCAGGAGATAGAGGCTCTTCTGTTAAAAATTGGCTTAAAGTTTTAAAAGATTTAGAAAAACTTAATCCAAAAATAATTCTTGGTGGACACAATGAACCTATGGACAAAAAAGCTATAGAGTTTACCTATAATTATCTATCTTACACGAGAGACACAGTGAAAAAACTAAAAGATGAAGGTAAAGGACTTGATGAAATAAAAGCATACATAAACCAAAGCTCACCATACAAAAATTATGTTATGTATGATGTTTTTAACGATGCAAACGTTTATAAAATTTTCAACGACTTAGACTTAGAAGACTTTCAATAGAGGTGAAAGCCATGATAAAAAAAGTTTTAGTCTTGATTTTATTAGTTTTTAGTTTTTCCATAGCGGAGGAAAACCCAAAAGCTGTTATCAACCTTACAACAGGAGATTTAAAAAAGTTTAAAATGTATCTTTTAAGCGGACTTGCAAATTCAGCCGAGTATTACAAAAACCAGTTAAAAGATTTAAAGGTAGTTGTCATCATTCATGGGGATGCGTACAAATTCTTTATAAAAGACTTACAAAAATCACCATACAAAGATGACAAAGAACTTTTAGAAAATCAAAAAGAGATAGAATCAAATTTAAGTTATTTGGCTGCCAACTACGGCGTAAAGTTTCAAATGTGTGAACAAGGAATGAAAGGTAAAAAAATAGACCCAAAGACTCTTTATAATTTCGTAGAGCTTATCCCAAACGCATTTATAGGATTGGTTGATTGGCAGAACAAAGGATATGCTTATATTCCTATACACTAAATACTTTGATATAATTAATTATAAAATTATATTCGGAGGTTTAACTGATGAAAGTTTTTAAAGCAATTTTGTTATCTGTTATTCTGTCATTCTCAGCAGTTTTTGCATGGCAGCCATCAACAGAAGGTTCAGGTAATGGATTAGTTATTTACAAAATTGAAGGCGACCCTGCAGATATTATGATTGCACTAAAAGGAAATCTTGAAGCTAATCAAATCATCTTGGTAACAACAACAGACCCGGCAGCACCACTTGCAAACAACATTAAATTATTCCCAGACTATAAAAAATTAAAAGTTGATTATATCCAAAACTTCCTTGTTACAAGCATGACAACGCTGTATAAAATCTTTACAAACGACCCAAACGCAATGGTTTTATCTCCATTCGTGATTACGATTTACCAGCTTGAAGGCGATAAATATACTTATATCGTAAGAACTAAACCATCACTTCTTTTGGATGGCACAAAGTATCCAGAAGCAAAAGCGGCAGTAGAAGAGCTTGAAAATAGAATTGATAAATCTATAAAAGACTTAATGTAAAAATAATTTGAGAGGTGAGGCTATTACTCACTCACCTTTCTCTTTAAGATAACCTCATTTTGCACTTATAACACGAGAGTGCTGCTAAAAATTATTAAGATTTAATAAACTATCCTTTTGCATTTGTGATAAGAATGTTAATTTTGCCTTTTTGTCATTCTGAGCGAAGCAAAGAATCTCAGCCTTTTTACTTCTCACTTACTCACTTTCTTACCTTTTTTTGAAGGAGGAGATCCTTCGGACTTACGTCCTCGGGATGGTAAAGAAAGTGAAAGAGTAGGGGCGATTCATGAATTGCCCTTACAAAAGTAAAGTTGTCATTCTTCAGCTGTGCGAAGAATCTCCTACTTTACTGAATTTCTCACCCGACGTATTCTTTTTGAAATGTTCTTATGATAGAATAAATTTTTATTATTAGCTCTATTGGAGATTTAAAATGGCTTACGTTATAGATTATGAGCTTTTGGAGAAGTTAGAACAAAAGGTAGGAAAAGAAGAAGCTAAAAAGATTGCACAAACTATTGAACTGATTTATAACGAACTTGATAAAAAATCAGAAAGCTTAGCACAGCAAAAAAAGCTTGAACTTAAAGATGAGCTTACTAAAGAACTTGCTACAAAGGCTGATATTGATATGGTTTATCAAAAGTTAGAATTATTAAAAACAGAATTAGAGGCTAAAATTGAAAAAGAAGTGTTAAAGCTTGATAGAAAGTTTACTATTATGTTTATCGTTTTGGCATTCTTAATCATCTTCATAAACAAAGATGCGATAGAGTTAATAATTAAGTTGCTACCGTTTGCGAAATAATCTAAGAGATTGCTTGTAAAAATCCAAATCGTCATTCTGCAGCTGGCGAAGAATCTCCTTCCTTTTTTCTCAGTTATTCATTGTATTGGCAATTCATGAATTACCTCTACTTACCTTCCGTCTTAAAAAAGATGTCTTTCAAACTAAAGTCCTTAGAATGACAAAAAGTAAACTTACAAAAATTTTTGCAGCACTTCTAATAATCTAATCTCTAAGCTTTTTGAAAAACTCTTTTAAAAGTTTACTACATCTTTCATCCGGAATGTATTCATACTCAACGTTGAATGGAAGTTTTTTATCGTCAAAAACTGTGTATTTGCTTAAAACCGCACCGCCTTTTTCATCCTTTGCACAAAAGACAACCTTTTTAATCCTTGCCTGCATTACTGCACCGGCACACATTAGGCAAGGTTCAAGAGTTGTATATAATACCGCATCATCTAAACGCCAAGTTTTAAGTTTTTTGCAGGATTTTTCTATTGCTAAGATTTCTGCATGATACAATGCATTATTTTTTGAAATTCTTTGATTGTGGGCTTTTGAGATTATTTTTCCGTCTTTTACTATGACAGCACCGACTGGAACTTCGTTTTTCTTTAATGCTTTCTCTGCTTCTTTTACTGCTTGGTCTATAAATTTTTTATGATAGTTCATTAATCAAAGTTTGTTTTAAATATAGGATTTAAAAGAGATCCTTCGGACATCGTCCTCAGGATGACGAAGAAAACTTGATAATCATATACTTGACTAAGGGCAACCCTATTTGTCATTCTACAGCCGGCGAAGAATCTCATAATCTTTTAAATTCCTACCTGTTGTCTTTTTCTATGATAGTTCATAAATCAAAGATTGTTTTAGATTTGATTTTATCTCTGCTAAATTTTTAAGTGCTTTTGGAATGTAATCTATAATGTCTGTTGCCTTTAGACTTTCTTCTCCAACGTCTTTAACTGCCAAATCTCCTGCGTAGCCGTGTAAGTATACAGCAAGCTTTAGAGCATCTTCCGGGTTAAGTCTGTTTATCAATGCTCCAACCATTCCGGCTAAAACATCTCCGCTGCCGGCTGTTGCCATTCCAGAATTTCCTTTATTGCTGTAATAAATCTTACCATTCGGTGTAAAAATAACCATTCTATGAAACTTTAAAACTATATAGCTTTTTGTGCTGATTGCAAACTCTTTTGCTATTTCTTCATAGTTTTCTGATATATCTTTAACTGATAATCCTGTTAATCTTGAAAACTCTCCTGTATGTGGTGTCAGTACAGTAATGTTTGTTCTATTTGATAACTTTTCTCTAAAATTTTCTATATTAGCAAGATTATTTATTCCATCGGCATCAATGATTAAAGGTTTGTCAATGGTTAAGAGTTTTTCTACAATCTCTTGATTTGTTTTAGATACACCCATTCCCATTCCAACTACAACCGAAGAGAATTTACCATTCTGGATGATTTCTAAAATCTTCTCTGGATTTTCACCAAACATTCCATTTTCAGACCTAACCGGAATACTCATCTCTTCAATGAGATTTGTTTCCAACACTTGATTTATACAATCTGGAACTATTGCAGTAGTAAGACCGCTTCCTGATTTTGTAGCAGACCTACACGCCATTATGACAGCCCCTGATTTTCCAACGCTACCGCCAACAACCAACACATGACCAAAGGTGTATTTATGACCTGTTTTTTCTCTAACCGGCAAAGTAAGATTTTCCGGTGTGATGAGATATCTTTCAACTTCTGCGTATACAGGATTTAAGCTAATATCGGCAACATACACTTTTCCGCAGTACTGCAATGCCGGGTATAAGACATGGCAGATTTTTGGATAGCCAAAGGCTATTGTTATATCTGCTTTTATAACTTCTCCTTCAACGTTGCCAGTATCAGCACTAAGACCCGATGGTATATCAATACTTACAACAGGCTTTTTACTTTGATTTATAAGTTTTATAACATTTTCTCTATAAGATTTTACAGGTGGCTTAAAACCTGTTCCAAAAATTCCATCAACGATTAAATCAGTTTGAATAAGATTTTTTTCTAAAATATCAAGATTTTTTTCTGTAATAAACTGATATGTAAATCCAAAGTTTTTAAAGATTTCAAGATTTTTTAGATTATCAGGGGAAAGTTTGCTTTCATTTTCTGCCAAAATAAATAAATATACTTCTTTGCCAAGCTTTGCTAAGTATCTTGCTACAACTACCGCATCACCGCCATTATTTCCACTGCCTGCCACTACTGTTATTTTTTCTGAATTTGGATAATGCTGTAAAATTATTTGGACAGCAGACCGTCCGGCACTTTCCATAAGCACCAAAGATGGTATGCCGGTTATTTCAATAGTTCGTTTGTCAGCGTTGGCTATCTCAAAAGATTTTAAGATTTTCATTTTTTAACAAGCTCAATTACTTTATTGACAAGTTTTTCTATTCCTTCTGCAACGTCTTTTATTGTCTTTCCAAGCATGTATGCAGGAGTAGTTACGATTTTATTCTCTTCATCTACCACCATCTCGTTAACCGGACAAGCTAAATGTCTTGCACCCATGTCTTCTATTGTTTTAGCTACATCAATATCTGTTCCGATTGTTACAGTTGGTTTAGCTTCTCTTAATGCTGCTGCTACAATAACAGGAGAGATACAGATAGCACCTATTGGCTTTCCAGCTTTAAACATATCAACAAGAAGCCTTTTAACTTCAGGAATTACATCAGCTTCAGCACCTTTTTCTAAAAAGTTAGAAAAGTTTTTAGCTACACCATATCCACCAGGCATAATCAAAGCATCAATATCTTCAGCTTTTACGTCATTTATATCTTTTATGTTTCCTCTCGCGATTCTTGCAGCTTCAACAAGAACGTTTCTTTCTTCATTCATAGTTTCGCCGGTAAGATGATTGATTACATCCTTTTGTTTGATATTTGGAGCCATGATTACAGTCTCTACACCAGCTTTATCAAGAAAGTATAATGTTAAGGTTGCCTCATGGATTTCTGCACCGTCAAACACTCCACAACCTGCCAGCAAAACACCAACTTTCATAATCAAACCTCCCAAATTTTTTATAAAAGATTGTTTCTTTAATAATATTATATCTTTTTTGATTTTTTGCAGATATGATTTTAGGAATCTAAGAGTATTATTCTTAAGACTTTCTAAATACTCTTGATTGATGTCTTTTATATGGTCTGGTAAAGCTTGATTAGATAAGTGCTTTTAAGCCATCCCTTGAGATAAAACACATAGGTTTTGCCTTACAACCATCACCCTTGACTCCACTTCTCACTTGCTCACTTTCTCACCTCCTCACTCTCTTACCTTATACAAAAAGTATGATAATATATTTTTAAACCACAAAAAAACCAACGAGGTTAGCCGTTGAAAAAGATAAATATCGGGATTGTTGGATATGGTGTAGTTGGCAGTAGCGTTGTTAAAATCTTAGATAAAGATAAAGAAATAATCGCTCAAAAATCAGGCTTAGATATAAACGTTAAAAAAGTTTATACAAGAAATTGGAACAGAAAGTTATTATATCCAATAGATGACAGCAAAAAAGCTAAAACAGTTGATGAAATAATTAATGATAAAGATATAGATATTGTCGTTGAAGTGGCAGGTGGAATAGAGTTTCCATACCACCTTATCACACAAGCAATAAAAAACAGAAAAAACATCGTTACAGCAAATAAAGCACTACTTGCAGAAAAAGGCAAAGATATATTTAGTCTTGCACAAAAGTATGATGTTAGAATTGGCTTTGAGGCGGCGGTTGCCGGCGGAATCCCGATAATAAAAGCACTGAGAGAAGGATTGGTTGCAAATGATATAAGCAAAATCTATGGAATACTAAATGGAACAACTAATTATATACTTACATCTATGTACACAGAAGGAAAAAGCTTTGAGCAGGCATTAAAAGAAGCACAAGAAAAAGGCTATGCAGAAGCAGACCCAACCCTTGACATAAACGGAACAGATGCAGCACATAAAATATCCATCCTTGCGTCTTTATCCTTTGGCGGGTTTGTTGATTTTTCACAAGTCTACGTAGAAGGAATTGACAAAATAGATACATTGGATATAGAACTTGGAAGGGAGCTTGGATACACTCTAAAACTTCTTGCCATTGCAAAATCTCATGGAGAAGAGGTAGAAATAAGAGTAAATCCTACATTCTTACCATCTTGGCATCCACTTTCTAAGGTTGACGGAGTATTTAATGCTGTGATGGTAGAAGGTAATAACGTTGGCGAAACTATGTTTTATGGAAGAGGGGCGGGTGGATTACCAACGGCAAGCGCGGTAATCAGTGATATTGTATGTATTGGAAAATCTATTGCCAACAACTTAGGAAGAGATTTAGAAATCACATCTATGGATTGGAAGCATAAAGATTTGACCCTTACAAAAGTAAAAGATTTTTACACAAGATACTACGTAAGATTTACAGTTCCAGACATTACAGGCATCCTTGCAAAGATTGCATCGGTTTTTGCAAAATACAACATCAGCATTGCAGCAGTCATTCAAAAAGAAAAAGTTTTAAAACTTCAAAAAGAAACAAAAGAAAAAGTAGTTCCACTTGTAATTTTAACCCATACAGCATCAGAAAACAACATACAGCTTGCTATTAAAGAAATTGTATCTAACAAATACAGCGTAGAAAATCCGGTAATCATAAGAGTAGAGGATGAAGAATGAAGTAAACAAAAAGCTTATTTATATAGCCGTAGCATTATTTCTTTTTGTTTTTTCAATCTTTAACCCATTTTTAAACCTATCTTATGAGGCAAAAACAACCATCGGCATTTTCTTATTCTGTATAACACTTTGGATTTCAGAAATTGCACCCCTTGGAGTAGTAGGACTGTTTGGAATAGTTTTATCCATCATTCTTGGGGCAAGTAATGTAAAAACTGCTTTTGAGGGATTTTCAAATCCTGTTATCTTTTTAATGATAGGAAGTTTTTTGATTGCTAACGCAATTTATAAATACGGTCTTGACAAGAGAGCTGCATTATACTTTTTATCAAAAGACTTCTTTTTAAAAAGTCCGTTTAGGCTTGTACTTGGATTTTCTTTACTAACCTTTTTCCTTTCTATGTGGCTAAGTAACACCGCTACCACTGTTATAATGGTTTCTATAGCCCTTGGAGTTATTCATCTACTGAAAGACCAGAAAAAACCAGGATTTAAAAAGTTTGCTATGTTATTCTTACTTAGTATTGCATACAGTGCATCTATCGGTGGAATTGGTACAATCGTAGGTTCACCAACTAACTTAGTAAGCATTGGATTTTTAAAAGAAAAAGGTATAGAAGTAAGCTTTTTAGATTGGTCTATAAAAGCACTTCCGGTAGCTTTTGCAATCTACGTATTTATGCTTTTATACATAAGATTTAACATAAGAGAGTTTAGTATCTCAAAAGAAGCACTACTTGAAATCATTCAATCTAACAAGGCACAGCTTGGAAAGACAAAAAATGAGGAAAAAATCGTTGGATTTATTTTTCTGCTAACTGTCTTGTTATGGATTTTGCCGTCGATTTTTACATTACTTGGCTTTGAAAACATCGGCAAACTCTTAAATCAAAAATTTCCCGAAAGCGTGGTTGCAGTCCTAACAGCATCTTTACTGTTTATCATTCCAAAAGATTGGAAAGAGTTTAAACCTGTGATGTCTGTAGAAGACTTAAAAGAGATTGACTGGGACACTATTTTACTTTTTGCATCAGGAATTTCTCTTGGAGAGTTAATTACAAAATCAGGACTTGGAAAAGTATTAGCAGAAACTGTTAAAAATGCTTTTAGTCATGAGATGATATTAGCTTTATTGTTCGTTGTAATTATTTTAGCAATTATTTTAACAGAAATTACTTCAAATACAGCCACAGCAATAGTCCTAACTCCAATAGTAATATCAATATTAGAAAGCTATAATGTAAACCTTATAAATCCTGTAATGTCTGTTGCAATAGCTGCGAGCCTTGCATTTATGCTTCCAATCTCTACACCACCAAACGCAATCGTTTACTCAACCAAGCACGTAGATGTTAAAACTATGATAAAATTTGGTTTTTTACTTGATGTTATAGGAAGTGTTATAATATATATTTTCTTAATTCTTTCAGAATATGCTGGGGTGAGAAATTAATGATTTTTATAAAGGAGATCCTTCGGACTTACGTCCTCAGGATGACAGGAAAAGGTTGAATGATACGCATCAGAGAAAAGGCAACCTTGTTTGTCATTCTGAAGCCGGCGAAGAAACTCCTACTTTTATTTAATTTCTCACCTGACCGTATTTTTAATTTTAAAATAAATTTTATAAAGGAGTAGCGAATGAGTGTAAAATGGGAGTTTTCAGCAGGCGGAGTTGTCATTAAAGAAGAAGACGGACAGACTTTTGTGCTCCTTATTAGAAACAAAGATAGATACGGCTTTCCAAAAGGAAACATTGAAAGAACGGAGAAAAAAGAAGAGGCGGCAGTTAGAGAAGTTAGAGAAGAAACTGGCGTTGATGCAGAACCAATTGAGTACTTAGGAAATGTAGAATACTGGTACAGGTCTGGCACTGAGACAATTCACAAATTCGTTTACTACTACTTAATGAAGTACAAAAGCGGAGAATTAAACCCACAAAAAGAAGAAATAGAAGCGGCAGAATGGGTACCGGTAGAAGAAGTGTTAGACAAACTTTCTTTTGATAAAGATAAAAAAATCTTTAACATTGCTATACAGAAACTACAAAAATTAAAAGTTCATGCTTGAAGCATTTGTTAAACTTTATTTTAATTACATTCAAAGAAAGCCAAGAGAAAAAGCGTTAAAATTAGCTGAAAAAATAGGAAAAGTATTATATTTATTAAATTACAGAAAAGATGTAATACATAAAAACTTAGATATTGCATTTCCGGGCAAAGATTATCCGTGGAAAGAAGAGATAAGAAAAAAAACTCTCATTAACATAGGAAGGGTTTTGGTAGAATTTCCAAAACAGCCTCAATATGTAAAGTCTGGAGAAATCAAAAATATTTTTATCATCACAAAAGGATTTGAAGAGTTAAAAAGCTACTTAGGTAAAGGTGCTATAGTTGTATCAGGACATATATCAAGTTGGGAAATGTGCGGTGCTGGTTTATCAGCATACTTAGGCGGTATGACAAGCTTAGCATACAGACAGAAAAATCAAAAAATAAATGATTTAATAACAAAAATCAGACAAGAGTCCGGGATTAAAATCATCTTTCATGACCAACCTTTAAAAATATTCATCAGCGCTTTAAACAAAGGCGAGATAATATCCTTTCTTGTAGACCAAAACGCATTAAGACATAGAGGCTACTTCGTTGATTTTTTTGGACTAAAAGCATCTACTGTAAACTTTCCGGCTAAGCTTGCAGTTAAGTATAAAGTGCCTATATTTTTTGCATACACATACTTTGATGAAAATCATAGTAAATACTTTTGTGAGATAGAAAAATTAGAGTATAATATAGGAAAAGATAGCGAAGAAACAGCGTATAATATAGTTCAAGCCTACACTAAAAAGGTAGAAGAAGCTGTAAGAAAACATCCAGACCAGTATTTATGGGTTCACAAAAGATGGAAAACAAGGGAAAATGAAAAGTTAGAAAAAATCTATTAAGGAGGTAGAAAATGAATCCATTAAGAATACAAAGAATTATGATGTCAATAATCTTGATTGCAGGATTATTGCTTGATTTAAATGGCTACGAATGGGGAGAGTATTTAATCTGGTTTGTAGCTATTATGGCTTTAATAGCTGGAATTACCGGCTTTTGTCCATCTGATTTTATCTTGAAAAAGATCACAGGAAAAGAAATAACTTGTAAAGAGGCTTAATGAGATTTTTACACATCTCTGATACCCACCTTGGATATCAGCAGTACAATCTCAAAGAGAGGGAAAGGGATTATTTTGATGTTTTCCAAGAAGCCATAGATAAAGCTATTGAGAAAAACGTTGATTTTATAATCCATACAGGTGATTTTTTCCATTCAAGCAGACCAAGTAATGAGTCTATCCTTGATGGCTTGTATCTTATAAAGAAATTAAAAGACCATAAAATTCCTATGTTTGTAATTCCGGGCAACCATGACAGAGGTAGCGGAACAAGAGATAGAAACGCCTTAGAAATCTTATCTGAATTTGGTTTAAGACTTCTTAATACTGATTTTATAGAGTACAACGGAGTTAATATTTTCGGCTTAAAATATATCTCTCCAATCCATTTTAAAAGAAACATTGTTCTAAAAGATATCCTTTATGACTTATACGAGAAAGCAACGGATAAAAACAATTTTAATATATTAATGCTACACTTAGAGTTTGCACCGGTTTTTAACTCTAGCGAATTACAAACCATATCGGACATACCGTTTGAGTATGACTATGTTGGTATTGGTCATTACCATCAAAGACAAGAACCAATAAAAGAAGAAGGTAGGTACGTTGTTTATCCTGGTTCTACTGAATACACACAGTTTAACGAAAAAAGCTATGTAGAAAAAGGCTGTTATTTAGTTGAAGTGGGCGGTAAAAATATAGAAAAAATAGAGTTTGTGCCGTTAAACGCAAGAAAGTTTTTAAGCTACAGCATAGATTACTCAGAAATTGATAAATTTTTAGAAGATATGGAAAAAGATTTAAACAGCTTAAATTTAAACAAAAAGCCAATATTAAGCTTGAATATAAACACTCAGGAAAACATCTCAAACAAAGATATTTTAAGAATTTTAGAATCTAAAAACCTTATCAAAGAATTTCTGCACATTAAAATCTTTGTAAATCAAAATAAAAAAGATACTTTAGATGATACAACTTCATCAAATACTGAAAGCTTCTCAGCAGTAGAAAAGCTTAAAGAAGTTGTGGATGATGAAGAGTTAAGAATAAAATTAGAAGAAATTTTTAAAATGGCAGAATCTTACGAAAATGTGAAAGACTTAGAAGAGTTTATAAAACACCATCCAGAAATGTTTGAGATTTAAAGGAGCAAAGTTTGGAAAATATCCAGCCGCATGATTGGTTTTTTAAGCAGATATTTTCTAATCCGTTAAGCATTAAAACGGTTTTAAATATTTTTGCTCCAAAATTGGCTTCAAGAATAGAAACGTCTTCTTTAAAGCTTGTAAATACAGAAAAATTTTCTGAAAAATCTCAGAAGTTCATACTTGATTTACTCTTTAGTTGTAAAATAGACAATGATGATGTTTTTATTAGGCTCGTTTTTGAGCATAAATCCTACATAGACAATACTTTACCATCTCAGCTTATGTATTATAACGCAGTTATTTGGGAAGAGACTGCCAAAGAAACAAACAGTTATCCGCCGATTATAAACATAGTGTTTTATCATGGAAAAAGAAAATGGAACATACCAACAACCTTGCCTGTTTTAAAAGATAAACAGCTTGAAGACTTTGTTCAAAAATTAAACTATATTCTTATAGATTTAAACGAAATACAAGATGATGATTTAATAAGAAAAGTTTACGAAGATGTATGCACTATATCCGCATTGCTCGTGATGAAGCATATCTTTGATGACCTTGAAATCATTAAAAATATTCTTAAACTTTTATATGAGAATAATGCAAGTTGCATTTTCCTTGTAATTGATTATGTTGTAATAGTAAAGAAGGATTTAGAGAAAGTGGAAGAGATTTTGAAAGAAATTTCCGGAGGTGAAGAAAAGATGATGACTTTAACAGAAAAATGGAAAATGGAAGGATGGATGGTTGGTAAGGCTGAAGGTAAGATAGAAGGTAAAATTGAAGGTAAGAAAGAGGCTTTGATAAAACTAATTCAACTAAAATTTGGAGCAGTTCCAGAAAATTTAGAGAAAGTTATTTATGAATGTAAGGATTTGGAGGAATTAGATAAAATTCTTACAAAAGTTGCCTTAGCTAACAGCATTGAAGAGATTAATATAAAGTGAAGTGTGATAGGTAATAGCAACGTTATTCTGCAGCCGTGCGAAGAATCTCTTAAATTTACCTCTCACTTACTCACTTACTCACTTTTTATCATTCCAAGCCATACAATTTTAATACTTTTTCGTCAAGTTCTTTCTGGATTTCTTCCAATCTTTCCTCGACTTCCTTTTCAGTTATTTTCCCAGAAAATTTTTCTTCCTGAACTCTCTTAGCTCGGTCAAAGATAAGTTCAAATTCTTTTAATTGCTCGGGAGTTGGTATTACTATCGGAAGATGGCGGGCATCGTTGATTTGAAAATGCGATGTTGAATTAACAAAATCATCAACATACTCACTAATAAACTTTGAATTAATCATGCATACATAATAGTAATCTGGTATATTACATTTTGTAAATAACGACATACTCAAAACATCATATACTCCTTTTTCTTTTATTCTTGATTTTAAATACGTTGAATTTACATCTGTCCAACAAAAACCCTCTTTAAAATAAAACTGCTGATTTCTAACTACTGGCATTCCCTCGCCTTTCTTTCCTGAATTTTCCTTTAAAAACCTAACATTCTCTCTGCTCCAATCTATATAATACGGCGTTGGTGCCCACCAGCGATTGCCGTCTTTATCTCCTTTATCATACGGAACAAACGTTTTATCTCCATCTATTCCGTTTAACTTTTCATCATCACTCAAACTATCCACATCAGCTATCTCATCTTTACTAACAATCCTGTAAAGCCAACCTTGTCCAAAAATATCCCTTCCGTATTTTTCCTTTAAACCATCAAACAACTTTCTAATCTCTTTTTCAGATAAACTATTAAGATAATCCTCTACATCTTTTTTAGATTTTAGATTGCTAAACTCCTTTGGATTTTGAGTTTTTATAAAATTCCAAAGCTTCTCAGGTCTTTCCTTTCTAACTTTTTCAGCCTGTTTGGTACCCTCCAATACACCAACGTATTTGCCGTTATTACCAGTTGCAAGCCCTTGTCCGCCTTCTGTAATCAACCCAAGCAAAGTTATATCGCCTACTTTTAAAGAATTTCTGTAAGCTTCTAACTCTTTTTTATACTTTTCTATATTTTTACTTGAAGAGATCTTATCCCACCATCTATCTAAAAGCTCCTTAACCTTCTTTCCAAGCTTTTCATAAATCTTTAAATTAAACTCCGACGGCATAAAAAACACATTATTTGCAACGTTTTTATAAATTTCATCTTTAACTTTATAAACTTCTTTCTTATCCAATCCATTTCTTGCATCTATAAAAAGTATTTCATAATCATTGGCTTTTGTTTTTTGAACAATGGTAATACAAGTATCCACCATAGCACTTTCAAAAGGATTTGCAGTATCTACCAACTGTAAAAGTTTATTATCTAAAATTAGCTTTCTTAAATTTTTCTTTGTCTGAATAGTCCAAAAAGTTTTAGATGAGATAAACGCCAAAATTCCATTTTCACTTAAAATTTCAATACCTTTAAAGTAAAAATGATTATACAGGTCATCAGAAAAGCCGTAAATCTTTTCTAAGACTTTCTTAAACTTCTCATCAACGCCCTTTGTAGATACATACGGCGGATTTCCAATCACTATATCAAACCCGCCTTCTATGAAAACCTGTGGAAAGAAAGATCTAAAATCAAAATCCGCCTTATATCCAAATACTCCTTCAGAATTTTCAAGCTTTTTCAAAATTAACGCATCTAACTCCTTTTTTATCTCTCTTTTTCTGTCCGGATGTGTCTCTGAGAAATATTTACTTTCTAACTCGGATATCTTATTTTCTTTACTCAACAAATCATTAGGAGGAAATCCAATTAACGAATTTCCTCTAACTATCTTGTAATCTAAGTTTGGGAGTGGTTTTATATCCTTAAAAGACTCCTCATCAACAACCAAAGACAACCAAAACCTTAACTTACAAACCTCAATAGCTCCCGGGTCTATATCAACACCATAGATAGAATTCTCTATCGTATGCCTTTTTAAATCGTATGTGTTAAGATTATTTTTTGTGTATACAGAAAGAAGCTGTCTCAACTTTACAATCTCATGAAGCATACCAACAGGAAAAGCTCCCGAACCAACCGCAGGGTCGCAGATTTTCAAACCATCAAGCAGTTTGTCTATTTCTTGTGCATTCTGTATAATGCTTTTCGGAATTTTATATTCGTATTTTGTTTCTTTATTGCCATTTTCAACTTTCTTTTGTGCTACTTTTTCATTTTCAATAAGCAAGTCAGCAAAATTTACAAACACTTCCAAATCTTCTCTACTAACCTTACCATCTAACTGAGATTCAAGGTAGTAAATAAGACTTTCACTACACATATAATGAACAATTTCTCTTGGAGTGTAATAAACTCCATACTCCCTGTTAAATTTGTCTTCCTCTTTGGTAGAAGACTTTAGAGCTTTTAAATACTCATCAAAGTTATCTTCTCTGATTGCGTTGAGTTTTTCATAAATCTTACCAAGCAGCTCTGGGTCAAGTGCTACTTCTTTTTCAAGCGGCTCTTCTTCATTTACAGTAAAGTTATACCTATCAAATACATCAAGAATACCGTTTTCAGCTTCGTTTGAGAACAATTCGTTTGGAATTAGAAGGTCTATATCCACCCAATTAAAATCGTTTGGCGGGTCAAAAAGTCCACCGTTTAAAAATGGAATTTTACAATTAAGCTTATCGTAATAATGGTCGTTAAAACTTCTATCAACTCTTAAAGCTTCGTAAAACAAAGGTTCAAGCACTTCGTTATAAAAATTTTTATAGCTTATATACTCACCATTAAAAAGCCTTCTAATAAAATCCCTTGGACCTGTTCCAAAATCTTTACCTTTCTCTACACCAAACCAACCTTTTTTCTGTAAAAAGTATAAAAACACTATTTGACCAAGAAGCTTTTTAGCAAAGGACACAGTGCTGATATTTTTATCTTCAAATTCTTTTTTAACAGCCGGATTTTCTTTTACAATCTTATCAAGTTCAAGCTTAGTTTTGATAAATAGGTCTCTATACTCTTTGAAAAATTCCTTAGTGATAGTCTCTATATCAAAGGCTTTTTGAATCTCTTCTAAGCTTGGATTTTTATCTGATTTTAAAAGCTCTAAAAATCTTGATTGTGCGGTGTGGCTCTTTTCATTTTTTCCTACCAAAAAAGACCATCTTTTAGCGGGTGAAGGTACTTCTTTTACCTTACCGTCTTCTTTTTTATACTCTAACTTAACAAAAGAAAATCTCCAATCTTCCTCATCAGGAGATACAAAAGCAACGAGTGCAGCATCTTTAATGGATTTAGTTCCAATAGTCCCTCTTAAGTAATCAGCTACAAAGTTCCTCTGTGCTACTCTTGACCTGTATAAAGATTGTCCTTTTTTAAGATAGACAATAAGGACGTCTATAATTTTATCTGCGTCTTTATAGCGTCCTAATCTTTCCCAAGCTGTTATAAAATCTCTGTACTTTTCCGGTACTGCTTGATTTCCGCTTCTTTTTGGAAGAGCTTTACTCCTATCAAAATTTTTCTTTAAAAGTTCAGTTATAAACTTATCAAATTTTTCTCTTTTAAACTCGCTTTCAAACGTATCTCTTACAAGCTCTTTTGCCTGTTTGTCATTCATATCAAGCTCCTAAATACAGTGATAGTATAACCTCTCTTTTATGACCTTGATTTAGCATCACACCTAAATGTTGTTTATAAACTAAATTTTTTGGTATTTCATCTTTCAATACAGATATTGCTGTTAACGGGTCTTCAATATATTTTATAGCTTTTAGAGCTTTTTGAACTGTCTTTTTTGGTAAAGCTCCCTCTTTAATTCTTTCAGATATCAAATCTATGTACTTTTCTTGTTCTTCTGTTAGTTTTTTCCTGTCTTTAAAAATAGCTTTTATATGTTTTAATAGCTCTTTACTGCTGTCTTTACCCGGTTTATGATGAATAAACTCTTCTTCATAAGTTGCATTGATAAATTCCTTTTTATTTTTTTCAAGAAGGTTATAAAACTCTTCAATTGGAATGTTTATTTTTTGCTGGCTTTCATCACATTCAAAAAACTTGACAGCAGTTAAAAAGTCTAATTCCTGCGTTATATTTTTATCTGATAGATAAAACTTCATCAACTTTCCTTTTCTGAAAAATGTCAAAAGTGCGTTGGTTATATTTTCTGCTTTTTTCCCTGCTCTTGCTTTCTTCGGAAGTTGTTTAATTTTATCAAATAAGTCCAGGTTCTCATCTCTTATTTTTTCTATTATTCTGTAGTATTTAAGCTCACTTTCTTCAAAGTCTTCATCTGTTAAGAAATTTTTTGATGTTAATTTATCAAAAAGCTCATAAGATTTTACAGACTCCCCTTCTGTTAGAATTGCAGCATCACCGCCAAGCAGGTTCAAGAAAGCTTCTACCTTAGAGCGGGCTATCTGCTTTAATTTTATCTGGTCTTCTACCTGAGCAGTTGGAAAGAAGTTATACACATAAATCTCATCAAACTTTGTATCTAATCTGTTAACCCTTCCAACCCTTTGAATAATCTTCGTTGGATTCCATGGTATATCATAGTTTATAATGATGTTTGACCTATGAAGGTTTACACCCTCTGACAGTACATCAGTTGTTACCAATATTCTGTAATCATCTTTCTTGATTCTTGACCTGTCATCAAAGTTTTCAATGATTTTATCTCTAATCTCTTCAGAAGACCCACCATGAAATAAAAGAACTTTGTTATCAAATATTTTGTTTAAGTTTTCTGTTAGATATTCTGCTGTTTCTTTTGACTCTGTAAAAATAATTATCTTTTTGTCTTTTAAAATTGGGTTGTTTTTTAATTCTTGGATTAAAACATCTAACTTAGGGTCTCTTTCTGTATCCTGCCAAAGAGATTTTATCTGTTTTAAGATATCCAAATCTTTTTTTAGGTTCTCTATAAAGCTTTCTGTAAAATCATGTATATCATACTCTTCTGCTTTGCCTTCATTAAGTAATTTTTCAATCTCTTCATCGTTATCACTCTCTAAGAATTCCAAAATTTTGTCTGAAAACTTTTTGCTTATGTAAACTTTTCCTTTTTGATTTATAGCATTTAGCATGCCTTCGTATGACTTTATAAATCTATCTAAGGTTTTATTGAAAGCATAAAAACTGCTTTCTAATCTTTTTACAAGTAGGACTTTCATAAAAGATGCCATATTTTTTTGAGATTGTTTTTCTAAGATATTTATTTGAGATTTTAAATAAAGTAAAGGTGTGTATCTTGCATAGTTTAAATGTTTGGCGATAAGTTCAACAGTTTTCATAAAAGCACTGTCTTCTTTTTCATTCAACTGGTATAAAACAGGGATCGGGTCGTTTACCTGTGGAAATTTCAAATTATTTCTTTCAAGGTCTTCTTTAAAGTAAGTTTCTATATCCTTTCTGGTTCTTCTTATCATTATATACTTTAAAACTTTATCTCTTATTTCTCTTGCCACTTCTTTGGATTCTTCTACAAACTTTTCCGGGTCTTGGCTCTTTTTTGCTTTTTTTAGCCTATCTTCAAGCTTTTTAAAAAAGCTTTCTAAATCTAAAATACCGGGTATTGTACTTCTTCTGGGATTTTGAAATAGCTTTATCTGTGCTAAAATATCTTTTGGTGAGTTGTTGTAAGGAGTTGCTGAAACAAGTATAACTCTTTTTCCTCTGCAGATTTCAGCTAATTTTTCGTATGTAACCGTAGATTCATTTCTAAATCTGTGTGACTCATCAATGATAATGTTTTTATACTCTCTAAATTCTATCTCTTCTAATGCCTCTTCAAGCTTTCCTATGGATATTGCTTTAAACGGAATATGAAAATCTCTCAAAACGTTTTCCCAAGAACCGGGGTTGCTTCTGCTTAAAAGAGATGGTGGTGCTATAACCATAGTATTACCATCAAGCTGTGAGACTAACATAGCAGTCATATAGGTCTTTCCAAGACCTACAACATCAGAGATAAAAACGCCTCCATGCTCTTCTATTATTTTTTTTGCATTTAAAACAGCTTGTCTTTGGTATTCAAGATTTTTAAAATTTTCAGGTAAATAAGAATTATCTAAATTCTGAGTACTATCTAACTCTTCTTTAAAATACTCATACAAAAATTTTAGATATAACTCATAAGGAGTTATAGAATCATTTATAAAGGTTTTGTTTTTTATGGTTTGGGCAAACTTTTCACTAACTTCTACTGAATTTTCCCAAAGCTCTTCAAACTTTTTCTTCGCATATTCGTAATCACTTATATTTTTAAGCTCTACATTAAACTCTAAATTTTCTACCAAACCTTTCTGTGTAAAATTACTTGACCCTGTAATAACTCTGCCAACGTCCCGATCACCTTCTTTAAAGGTCATTATGTATAATTTTGCGTGTAAATTTCTTTCAGGGTATGCCCTGATTTCTAACTTTCCTGTTGATATCCATTCAACAAACTTTAAAACCCCTTCCTCTACTTCTTTTTTATCTTCAGAGTCTTCAAACTCTTTGATTATTTCTTCTTCTACTAACTCCTTAGCTTCTTTCTGTGATAGATGTCTTCCTTTTTCAATCAATTCGAATGTTTGTTTGGTAGTAGAGATGCCAATTAAAATTCTTATTTTTTCTGTATTTTCCAAAGATTTATAAATAGCATAAAAACCACTAACGTAGAAATAACCAACTAACACATCAAAAAATCTCGTATCTTTAATCAGAGCATTAAATCTATCTTTTAAAGTCTGTCCGGGTAGGTTAGTAATAAAAGTTAGGTCTGTGTTATTCATGGCTGAAGCGATTTTATAAAATCTATTAGTCTTTTAAATCTCTCATCGTTAAAGTCTATAATTTTTTTCTTTATAAAAGTATCAAAATTAGCATCCGGTTCTGAAGTAATTGATATATAAGCATAAAGTTTTGTTTTACTAAGCTTTTTAAGGTCAAAGTTAAAATTTTTTACGCAATCTACAAACCAATCAACGCAACGAAATTCCGGTCTATTTTTCAAATGCTCAACAATCAAAGATTCCAAATCTCCCTTTTCATCTTCATCCAGAAGGATAATGATCGCTGTCTTTGGGCTGCCATCAGAAATTTCATAAGGTTTCAATGGAATAGAAAATCCTGAATTCTTTAAAGTATCTCTTATACTTTGAAAAGCTCGTTTTGGATCATTATCTGCGTCTTGGACAACGACCAAAATCTTTACTAAACTAAAATCAGAAAACTTTATTAAGCTTTTTAGCTTATCTTTTCCTTCCATATCTACAACTTGAATATCATTTTCTCTTCCAATAAATTTAATCAACTCTTCAAAAAAGATTTTATCAGTTTTACCTTCAACTAAAATTACAATACTTTTATTAAATTTTTCATTACCTAATTTCAAAACCGAGCTCCAATGCAGTATCAAGGTCTTCTTGATTCATAACAACAGGTTTAACTTGATCGTCTATTTTATCTAAGCGAACAACTCTAAAATCATAAACATCACTTTCTTTAAAAGCTAAATGGGCGTTTTGAATACATTCATAACTATGCGTGGTTGCAAAAACTTGAACGTTAAACTCTCTTGCCATCTCTGAAATTGCCTTCCATACATCTTTTAAAACTGAATAGTGAAAGCCATTCTCTATCTCATCTATCAGAACAGCTCCATTCTTAGAAACTCCAATAGCAAGCAGAATATTTGTTAATCTTGACATTCCTTCACCCAAAAAGGATAAAAGAATTGGTTTATCAAGCCCAACATCTCCGTATAAAGCAGGCTTTCCTGTTAAATTTAGTATCTCAATGCTATTTATTTTTGGTTCTATTATTCTTAAGTACTTTATTATTTTGTCTTGATAATTCTCGGACCTAAGCTGAGAATATAAAGCTACCTCTTGCAAAATAGAAGTCCGAAAGCTTGTAGGCAAAAAGAATACCGGAAATTTTGGAACCGGTAAGGAAGAAGGTATTATATCTGACACAGAAAATACTAAATAAAAGTTTTTTATATTTCCATCCTCTTTATGCTCCGCCTGAAGAACATAAGGTTGCTTTGGATATAAACTACTAATATTTTTTAAATCAATTTTTATATTAATCTTTTCAATCTCTTCTTCTTTTTCTAACAATCTAAAACTAACGCTAACTTTTTTATTATTTTCAAAAAATCCTATTAAATCAATAGGTTCTTTTGTATTAAAATTGTTAAAGAAAGCTTGTATTATATGTTTAAAGTCAGTTGCGCTTAACAAGTCTGTATTTCTTGACTTAATAATTGATATTATGCTTGCAATACTCATATTATGTAATAAAATAGCCTCTAATAAAGAGCTTTTTCCGGAGTTGTTTTTCCCTACAATAAGATTAACTCTCTCTAAATCATTTAGTTCTAAACTCTTAAAATTTTTAAAATTTTTGATTGTAAAAAATTTATACATAAATACACCCTAAACTTCTGGAAATCTCTTATGATAATCATTTAGAGATTGAAATTTGTAAGCTACCTGCAATATGGTCTCTTCATCAAACGGCTTTCCGATTATCTGCATTCCTACCGGCAGATTATCTTTAAATCCGCATGGTATGCTTAATGCTGGAACAGTTGCCATGTTGGCTGATACTGTAAAAATATCTGATAAATACATCTGGATTGGGTCGTTTGATTTTTCTCCAATCTTGAACGCTACGTCCGGCGTTGTTGGAGTTATGATTACATCAACTTTTTCAAAAGCATTCATATAGTCTTGATAGATTAAAGTTCTAACCTTTTGAGCTTTTAAGTAATATGCATCGTAATATCCGGAGGATAATGCATAAGTTCCTATCATGATTCTTCTTTTTACTTCTGCACCAAAGCCTTCATCTCTTGTTTTAGAATACATCTCTTCAAGATTTTTATATTCTTTTGCTCTGTATCCGTATCTAACACCATCAAACCTTGCCAAGTTGGACGATGCTTCTGACGGAGCTATGATGTAGTAAGTTTCTATTGCATACTTTGTATATGGTAAAGAAATCTCGTGGGCTGTCATTCCTTCTTTTTCAAGCTGTTTGACGGCGTTTAAGATTATCTCTTTTATTTGTGGATTTAAATCTTCTGTATAAAACTCTTTTGGAAGTCCTATTTTTAAACCTTTCACATCTTTGTTTAAGCTTTCTAAGTAGTTTGGAACCGGGATGCTTCTTGATGTAGAATCTTTTGGGTCTTTTCCGGAGATAACGTTCATTATCATTGCTACATCTTCAACCGTTCTTCCAAATGGTCCAATCTGGTCTAAGGATGATGCAAAGGCAACAAGTCCGTATCTTGATACTCTTCCATATGTAGGTTTAAGTCCCACAACTCCGCAAAATGCCGCAGGCTGTCTGATTGAGCCTCCTGTATCAGACCCAAGAGATGCAGGAGCCATTCCTGAAGCAACAACAGCAGCAGACCCACCGGATGAGCCACCCGGGACTCTTTCTAAATCCCATGGGTTTCTTGTTGGGAAAAATGCTGAGTTTTCAGTTGAAGAACCCATTGCAAATTCGTCTAAGTTAGTTTTTCCTGTGATTACATAACCTTGAGATTTCAATCTTTCAATAACGGTTGCATCATAAACAGGAACAAAGTTTTCAAGCATTTTTGATGAACAAGTTGTTTTTATATCTTTTGTAGAAATATTATCTTTTATTGCTATCGGCAGTCCAAAAAGGTCTGGAATGTTTTCAAGCTTTGTTAATTCTTGGTCTCTTTTCTTTGCTTTTTCTAATGCTAAATCGTCTAAAGCTGTCACGTAAGCTTTAATTTTTGGTTCTACTTGGTTTTTTCTTTCTATGAAAGCTTCAACGATTTCAGAAGGTTTAACTTCTTTTGATTTAACAAGGTCTGAAAGTTCTTTTAAAGATTTTTTCCATAACTCCATCATAACTCTCCTGCCTCTTCTTCTGATGCTGGTTTTTCTCTCGTGAATAGATTATCAAAATATTCTTTATATCTTAAATCTGGCGTTGATTGGAAAGGTTCTTGTTCCTTTGCGTGCTGAATACATAGAGTTGTCCAAGGAACAGCTTCAAGCCTTTCTTCTTCAATTTCTTTTCCGCAAACTTCGCATATTCCATAGGTTCCATTTTGTATTCTTTCAAGAGTATCATCTATAGCCTTTAATATCTCTATTTCTACATCTGACAACTGGGCTAAAATTTCTTCAGTAATGTCAATGTTAGCATACTCTTCCAAATCTCTTGGCTCGGCAGATTGTTCTGTTAATACTTTTTCTGTTTCTTCTTTTTTCAAGTACCTTTCTAAAATTTGAGATCTTTTCTTTAAAAGTAATCTTCTGAATTTTTGAAGTTTATTTTTGTCCATGATTTTACTCCTAAGTATTAATGATATAATAATTTTATCACACATAGAAAAACGGAGTCTTAATGGCAATAATTATTTACACCGGATTATTCATTCTTGGTTTTATAGCGGGGCTTATTTATTTTTGGCATATGTGGAAAAGTATTGGCACTTATGGAGCCAATAAATCAAAAATATTATCAAGTATGATTTTCAGGGCACCTGTTGTAATAGCAGCTGCTTTACTTGGTTATATGGTAGCAAAATTTGAAGGAATTATCGCAGTTTTGATAGGTTTTACTACGTTTCAGATTATCTTTTTGATTAAAAAAGGAAGTCAGCTAAAAAAAGAGTTAGAGGAAGAAGCTTTAAAAGAGGAAAATCTTGAAAAGACTGATAGTAAGGATTAAAAGAAATATAATTGATAAAATAACTAATATAGATGCTCCACTTATAAACTTTCTTGAAAACTTCGACAGATTAATTCATCTGTTTTTAGCAATTGTTATAGTTTTTACTTCTCTTGCCATTTTTATGTGGTTTATACATGATGCTTATGAGCTATTTGAAAAAATAGCAATGTTTAAGAAAAATATAAGTTCAAGTGCTTTAAAACTTTTTGGTACTGCAATACTTTTATGGCCATTATCTGCATTACTAAGAGCCGAGATAAAATTAGTAAAAGGAGAGCAAATATCGTTAAACCTTTTTGTAGACACTGCAATTGCTTCAACTGTAAGGAGCTTTCTTGTATCTACTGAGGAGAGAGAATCATTAAGCGAAACCTACTATTTAATAATAGCATTAATAGTGTTTGCAATAGTAAGATTAGTGGTGGCTTATACAGAGAAAATTTCAACATCTAATTCAAGAAATAAGGGATAACAATGGAAGAGTTTGAGCTTATAAAAATACTGGCTATTTTTATTTTAGGAGCATCTATTGGAAGTTTTCTAAACGTAGTTATATACAGGCTGCCAAGGAATATGTCTATTGCTTATCCACCATCTACATGTCCTGTATGTAAAAATCAGATTAAGTGGTACGACAACATTCCCATTATTTCTTATATAATTCTTAAAGGAAAATGTAGATTTTGTGCCACTAAAATAAGTATTAGATATCCGTTAGTAGAATTCTTTACTGGCATAATGGCTGTTTTTACATACTTAAAATTTGGCTTTACGGTAGATTTTATATTTATGTTTTATTTTGTTGCTTGTATGATTGCCTTATCTTTCATAGATTTAGAATTTAAAATAATTCCTGATGAGATTAACTTTTCAGGTTTATTTATGGGTTTTGTTTATGCCGGTTATAAGGCTTATGAAATTAGAGATTTTCATCCGCTTACTGACGCTTTAATTGGGGCTGCTGTAGGGGCTGGGTTTTTATACGCTTTAGCTTTATTTTATCTTAAAGTTAGAAATATAGAAGCACTTGGATTTGGTGATGTAAAACTTCTTGCATTCATTGGCAGTTATGTTGGTTGGTTTGGAGCTTTATTTACAATATTTTTTGGGTCTTTACTTGGTCTTCTTGGGTCTGTTTTCTTTATGAAGGTGTACAAAACTGATGATTTATCAAAATTAGAAATACCTTTTGGTCCATTTCTTGCTATAGCTGGGACTATTTATTTATTCTTTGGAGAGTGGATTTATAATTTTTATTTTGGAGAGTAAGTGTAACATGGAGATAAAACATAAAGTTTGGATTGAAAAAGATGACGAGATAATCATGGGAATGGGAAGAGAAGCTTTACTTAAAGCCATTAAAGAAACAGGTTCTATTGTGAAGGCTGCTGAAAAAGTTGGCTTTAACTACAAAAAAGCTCTGTCTTATATCAAAGCTATGGAAGAAAGGTCTGGACAAAAGATCGTTATAACGTTTAAAGGTGGAACAGAAAAAGGTGGAGCAAAGCTAACAGAATTTGGTGAAGGATTGTTAAAAGATTTTGAAAGTATCGTAAAGGAGTATGAAGAGTTAAGGGAAAGACTTCAACGAGAAATAAAAAGAAGAAAATACCTAAGTATGATAGCATATCCAAAGAAAGAGGTAAATAAAGATGCTGAGTAATGAGCTTTTAGAAAAGCTAAATAACTATCCTACAAAAAGCGTTAACCTTGTAATTAAATGTAATCCGGAAAAGATGAACTTTATATCTATGGTTATAAATGGATATGACAGAATCTGTCTTCCAAGGACAAGATACGGCAAAGAAGGTATTTTAGACCTAATCACTTCTCCAGATTTTGTAGATGATTTATATTTGATTTTAGAAGATTTAAAGCTAAACCATGACCCAAGCTTAGAAATTATAGGAGACCTTGGCGATAATTGGATTATAGCAGTAACTTAATAAAAAGTGAAAAGATAAGAGATTAAAAAGTTTGAGAGAGCGTTTCAAAATTCCATAATGTGAGGGATTAGAAAGTTTAAAGCAATAATACCAATCTGAAGCTATAGCGGAAAATCTCAGCCTTTTTGTCTTCTGAACGAAGTGAAGAATCTCCTTATTATACAGAGATCCTTCGGATAAGTCCTCAGAACAACAGTTAAGGGTTGAATGATAAGCATCAGAGAAAGGATAATCTTATTCCGTCATTCTGCAGCCGACAAAGAATCTCCTCTCTTTAATTAAATTCCTCATCCGACATGTTAATCCAAAATATAACCTATACTCTTAATCACGATTAAAAACCAATATTTATAAGCATTTACCTACTTACCTGTGGAAAACTTGTGGATATATTGCTAACAATCTGTGAATAAAATACTTATAACTTGTGTATAAATCAGTATTTTTATGTGAATAAATATCTGATTAACTTGTGATTAAGATGTTAATAACTTGTGATTAACACTGTGATTAAAGTGTGTATATTATGCTATTTAGCATATGAACTATATGTGTTTAGAAAGTGATTTAGTAGTGATTGGATATATGTTTTAGTTGTGGAATTACTGCTGTTAGTATGTAGTTAAGCAATAAATTTTCATAGCGTTATTTGTGGATAACAAAAATTTGTTTGCGGGTATATGTGGATAACTTTTATTAAAATTTTCAAAACTACAAAAACTATCCACAGGTTTCCACAAAAGAGATTGATTTATATGTAAGATATCCACAGGATTAAGTTATTGATTAATTTAATTTTTTAGCACTTATCCACAATAATCACACCCTTATTATTGTTCTTTTAATTTATAATATTTAATTATCTTTTAAAGAATAAATAAAAGGAAAATAAAAATGGATATAAAAGAAAATTTGACCTTAGTTTGTGATTTTGATGAAAAAGATATTTCGCAAAAAATTAAAAAAACATTGGAAGAGCATTTTAAAGACAATCAAAAAATAGGCTTAGAATATAAAGAGTTTTCAGATTTAAAGCCTGCCATAAAGATTTTAAGAAATGGTGAAGATACAGGCATAAAGTTTTATGGAAACATTCTTGGTGGAGAGTTTCAGGCATTTTTAGAGAGTTTAAAGATCACAGGAAATAATGAATATCACATATCACAAAGAGTTTTAGAGTTTATAGAAGAGATAGATAAGCCAGTAGATATTAAAGTTTTTGTAACGACTTCCTGTGGATGGTGTCCATCTGCTACGATTAAAGCAGTCAGCTTTGCAACTGTCAGCAGATTAATAAATGCTTCTATTTTTGAATGTTATTCATTTCCGGAGATTGCAATGAAGTATAATGTTTCAGTAGTTCCAAAGACTATTATCAATGATAAAGTGGAGTTTGTAGGCGTAAAAGATGATAATGAATATTTTGGCTATATAGTAAAGGCGTTAGGAGAAGTTTAGGCTTTGTTAAAAGTTGGAATACTTGGTTCTACCGGTTCTGTTGGAAGTCAGGCATTAGATGTTATCAGAAAGTATAAAGACCAAATAAAGGTTGAACTTCTTGGAGCTTCTAAGTTATCTGAAAATCTTATAAATCAGATTAAAGAGTTTAAACCATCTTATGTTTATGTTGAAAATGCAGAAGAAAAAAGTATAGATGATATAAAGGTTTTGGTTGGAGAAGATGGATTAAGGCGGGCTGTTAATCTTGATTTGGATTTATTTATAAATGCGATTGCAGGAATAAAAGGCATTCTTCCTACTTATCTACTGCTTAAATACAATAAAACTCTTGCAACCGCAAACAAAGAAGCTATTATTTGTCTTGGAGAGCTACTTAAAGATAAGTATAAAAAAATTCTTCCAATAGATAGTGAGCATTCTGCTATTTTTCAGATACTTAAAGATAGTAATCAAAAAGAAGTTAGAAGAATTATTCTAACAGCTTCCGGCGGTCCCTTTGTAAATATGCCGGCTGAAGATTTTGAAAATATCACAGTTAAACAAGCATTAATCCATCCAAGATGGAGTATGGGTAAGAAAATAACCATAGATAGTGCAACGCTGATGAATAAAGGGTTAGAAGTTATAGAAGCCCATTATCTGTTTTCAATGCCCTATGAAAAAATAGATGTGCTGATCCATCCAGAAAGTATCATACACGGAATGGTTGAATTTGTTGATGGAACTGTTATATCTAACATGTCTAACCCTGATATGAAAATTCCTATATCATATGCTTTATTTTATCCGGAAAGAAAGTTTTTATCTGATAATTACTTAGATTTTACAAAGATTAAGTCGCTTAACTTTTTAAAACCAGACACAGAAAAATTTCCGTTGTTAAAACTTGCCGTTGAGTGTGGTAAAAAAGGCGGTGTATATCCAACAGTTTTGACCGTAGCAGATGAGATAGCCGTTAACTACTTTTTAGAAGAAAGGATAAAGTTTACAGATATACACAAAATTATCTTAGAGACCTTAGAAAAGTTTGATTACAACAAACTTGATTCCGTAGATGATATATTTTATATAATTGATAAAACAATAAATTTAGCAACAGAGATAGCAAAGAAGTATGGAAGTACTTGATTATCACAAATTAAGAATATTTAAAGCAGTTGCAGACTTAAAAAGCTTTTCAAAAGCTGCACAGATGCTTTTTTTATCCCAGCCAACTGTGACGCTTCAAATCAAAAAGATAGAAAATTACCTTGGAATGACTTTGTTTAGAAGACATAAATCAAATCTTGAACTTACAGAAGAAGGAAAAGTCCTTTATCAGTTTGCAAGCAAAATAATAGAAGATTACATGAATATGGAAGAAAATCTTAAAAATGTAAGAAAAACTTCCATTCTTTACATAGGTTGTAGTTCTACAATAGGTGATTATCTTCTTCCTAAGATAATTACAAAATTTATATCAGAAAATCCAGAAGTAAGCATAAAAATTTTCATAGGCAACTCAAAGGAAGTTGAAGATGGTGTACTATCAAAGATTTTTAATATAGGGCTTGTAGAAGATAACATAATATCAAACAAGCTTGATATATCTGAATTTTATGAAGATGAGATAATCTTGATTGCATCTAAAAATAATTCTATTTCTGAGTATCTAAAAACACAAAATGAGCTAAAAAATTATAAATTTATATTCAGAGAGTTTGGGTCAGGAACAAGGAATATAGTAGAACAAAGTTTAAAGATAAAAATTAGTCCATCTATGGAAGTTTCAAGTAGTAAAGCTATTGCTAAGATAGTGCAAAACTCAGATTACTTAGCCTTTGTATCTAAACTTGTTGCTGAAGATTTAATCAATGACGGACATCTGAAAAAAATCGAAGTTGATGACCTAAAAATTACAAGAAAGTTTTCCATTATCACACAAAAAAATATAAGATTATCTTCTGTTGAAAATAAATTTTACAGATTCTTGAAAAATTTTACTTAGAGGTGAAAAATGAAAATAATTGACAAATTAAAAAACACAAAGGTTAGTATATCATTTGAATTTTTCCCACCTAAGACAGAAGAAGCAGAAAAAACATTGTTTGAAACAATATCAAACTTACAGCCGTTAAATCCGACTTTTGTATCTGTTACATATGGAGCAGGTGGTTCAACGAGAGAAAAGACAAGAGATATAGTCAAAAAAATACATGAAGAGACAAAACTAACAGTAATGGCACACCTTACCTGTATTGGTCATTCTAAGCAGGAAATATTAAGCATTCTTGATGATTATGAAAAAATAGGAATAGAAAATATTCTTGCCCTTAGAGGAGATATACCTCTTAATTTTGAAAAATCAGATATTCTATCTGATGGATGTAAACATGCAAGCGAGCTTGTAAGCTTGATAAGAGAAACTTATAAAGACTATTTTTGTATAGCGGTAGCATCTTATCCGGAAGGACACCCAGAAAGCCCAAATCTTGAAAGAGAGATTTTATACTTCAAAAAGAAAGTAGAAGTAGGAGCTGATTTTTCTATTACTCAGATGTTTTTTGATAACAGCTATTTTTATGAGTTTTTAGAAAAATGCGAAATAGCAGGAATCAATATTCCAATAATACCCGGCATTATGCCAATAACAAATTTTAACCAGATAAAAAAGTTTGCTTCTTTGTGTGGTGCAACCATTCCTGAAGAGGTGGTTCAAAAGTTTGAAAAGTATGCAGACAATCCGGAGGAGACTAAAAAGATAGGTATTGAGTTTGCAACCTTGCAGTGTATGGACTTAATCAAACACGGCGTAAAAGGTCTTCATTTTTACACATTAAATAAATCTGATGCAACAATAAAGATTTATGAAAATATAAAGGATTATTTGTAAGGAAGCGAGTTTTTAATTTTTGATAGGAATATTCTAAAATTTTTGTAAGTTGTAAAATGGATATGTAAATTTAACTTTACTTTTTCCTGTCATCCTGAAGATGTAAGCCTGAAGGATCTCCTACCTTCTTTGTCATCTTGAACGAAGTGAAAGATCTCCTCCTTTAATGGTTTTTGAAAAAAGGAGATTCTTCGCACGGCTACAGAATGACAGAATAGGGGCATGAAGGCGAGATTCTTCGCTCGGCTGTAGAACGGAAGATTAAAAGGTTATTTAATTCTTAGAACACCTTCTATTTCCACTGAGAGTGTTCCAAAATTTTTGCAAGTTTACCTTTTTTTGTCATCCTGAGGACGTAAGTCCGAAAGATCGCATCTTTTGATTTGAAAAAACAAGAGATTCTTCGCCGGCTGCAGAATGACGATGTTGATTTTTGGAACACTTTCGAAAACAATTGATAAATTAATTGTTTAGCTTAAGTTTATTTGTATTGAAATTTTTAAAGATTTTTAAATTAATAGTGATTAGAGTAATAATTTAGCAATTGCTAATATGCTATAATTATCAATCCTATATATTTTATTTGGAGGTTTATAAATATGGGTATGACAATAACTGAAAAAATAATAGCAGCACACGCCGGTAGAGATTATGTAGAACCGGGAGAGCTTGTAACTGTTAAAGTAGACCTTGCTATTGCAAACGATATTACAGCTCCGCTTGCAATAAAACAGCTTGAAAAATACGGCATAGATAAAGTTCATGACCCAAATAAAATTGCTCTTGTTATGGACCATTTCTTCCCGCCAAAAGACATTATGTCTGCTCAGCAGATTAAAATCTCAAGAGATTTTGCTAAAAAAATGGGAATTAAAAACTACTTTGAAGGTCAAGATAGTGGAGTAATGCATACACTACTTCCAGAAAAAGGTTTTGTAGTTCCGGGTGATTTGGTAATTGGTGCAGATTCACATACATGTACTTACGGCGGAATTGGTGCATTTTCTACAGGTGTAGGTTCTACTGATATTGCCTATATATGGGCTACAGGTGAAACATGGCTTAGAGTTCCAGAAAGTATGAAGTTTGTATTTTATAATAAACCACAAAAATGGGTTGGTGGAAAAGATTTTGTTTTAACAGTAATTGGAAAAATTGGTGTTGATGGTGCATTGTATAAAGCTATGGAATATCAAGGAGAAGCAATCAGAGCTCTTGATATAGATAACAGACTTACAATCGCTAATATGGCTATAGAAGCAGGTGGAAAAAGTGGTATTATTGAACCAGATGAAAAAACTGTTGACTGGGTAAGAAAAAGAACAAATAGAGAGTTTAAACTCTATAAATCAGACCCGGACGCTAAATACTGCTGTGAGTATGAATTTGATGCAAGTAAAATAGAGCCTGTAGTTGCATGTCCGAGCTTACCATCAAACGTAAAACCTGTTAGTGAAGTAGCCGGAACGCACATTGACCAAGTATTTATTGGCTCATGTACAAATGGAAGACTTTCAGACCTAAGAATAGCAGCAGCAATTTTAAAAAGTAAAAAAGTTCATCCAGAAGTTAGATGTATTGTAATACCTGCATCAGACCAAATTTATAAACAAGCATTACATGAAGGTATAATTGAAATATTGGCAGATGCGGGATGTTTGATAAGCACATCTACATGTGGTCCATGTCTTGGTGGTCATATGGGTATTCTTGCAGAGGGTGAGGTTTGTTTGTCTACATCAAACAGAAACTTTGTGGGAAGAATGGGACATCCGAAAAGCCAAGTATACTTATCAAGCCCAGCAGTAGCTGCGGCGTCAGCGGTTCTTGGCAGAATTGCACATCCTGATGAAGTTGCAAAATACGAAGAAGTTGAAACACTTATAACTTTATAAAAGGAGGTAAGTTGTCATGGCATTATGGGATGCACTTATAAGAATTTTAGTAGGTTCAATACTTGTACTTCTTGGAGTTGAAAAAGGTGGCATATTTGTAATTGCAACATTTGTTGGTGTTGTATTAATATTAACAGCAATCACCGGATTTTGTTTGATATATAAGATAGCCGGTATATCTTCTAAGGGAGAGCCTACGCAAGCTTGAGTAGAATTTTAGGTCTTGATATAGGATTAAAAAGGATTGGTGTTGCTGTAAGCGATCCGTTCGGAGTTACAGCAACGCCTCTTGAGTTTATTCTAAACGACGAAAAAGTATTTGAAAAAATCAATGATTTAATAAAAAATTATAAAATCTCAAAAATAGTTATTGGACTACCATTAACGCTAAAAGGTGAAGAAGGAGAGCAAGCAAGATATACAAAAGAGTTTGTCGAAAATCTAAAAAATCACATTCCACAAGATATAGAAATAATCTTTGTAGATGAAAGGTTTACATCATCCTTAGCAGAAAAAACATTATTACAAACAAAAAAGAAAAACAAAAAAGAAAAAATAGACAGCTTGTCTGCAGTTTTTATACTTCAAACATATCTTGACAGGTTATCTTTTAGCAATGAAGCGACTAATTATAGCTATTAGTCTAATATCTTTAATTTTCTTAGGACTTTCATCTTTATTTTTTTACAAAAAAGATGTAAATGTAGAAGTTAACATTGAAAAAGGTCTAAAAACCATAGAGATTGCACAAAAACTTGAAGATGAGAATGTAATATTAAATAAATATCTTTTTGTCATTTTAGCATTCATAAAAAATCAAACATTAAAATCTGGATTGTATGATTTTAAAGGAAAGTACTCTGTAATAGATGTTTATGAAAAGATTGTAAAAGGAGAGATTAAGCAAAAGTACTTTACTATCATCCCTGGGGAGGACTTGATAGATATTGCAAACAAACTTGAAAAAGAAGGGATAGTTAAAAAGGAGGAATTTTTAAAGTATGTATTTGATGAAAAAAATGTCAGAAAATATGGACTTGTAGGAAGTTCTTTTGAAGGCTACTTTCCACCGGAGAGCTACGCGATTTCAGAAAAAGAAACTGTTGAAACATTGATAAAAAAGTTTTTAAAAGTCTTTGAAAAAAGGTATTTGCCTTACAAACAAAAAGTAGAAAGCAAAGACTATTCAGCGTTTTATAAGAAAAATATATCTTTTTATGAAGCAATGATAATCGCATCTATGATAGAAAATGAAGCATACTACGAAGGAGAAAAGCCAATCATAGCCGGAGTTATTTTTAACAGATTAAAATCCAATATGAGACTTCAGATTGACCCAACTGTTATTTATGCTTTAAAACTTGCCGGCAGTTGGGATGGAACGCTAAATAAAAGTGATTTGGTTATAGATTCTCCATTCAATACTTATAAAGTCAAAGGTCTTCCACCAACTCCAATTTGTAGTTTTACAATCTCTTCGTTAGAAGCCGTGTTAAATCCAATCAAATCCAACTATTACTATTATGTTTTATCAAAAGACAGGAAAAGGCATATCTTTTCAGAAGATTATGAGAGTCATTTAAAGAATATAAAAGAGAATTTGAAGTGATACGTCGGGTGAGAAATTCAATAAAATTAGGAGATTCTTCGCTTACGCTCAGAATGACACCATTCGGAAGTTCCTCGTCATCTTGAGGCCGTAAGATCGAAGGATCTCCTCTTTCATTGTTATTTAAAAGGAAGAGATGGGTAAGAATGAGATTCTTCGCAGGCTGCAGAATGACAAATGAGGTTATCCTTTCTCTAATATTTATCATTCAACCTTTCGCTGTCATCCTTAGACCGAAGTGAAGGATCTCCTCCTCTTTTAAAAAGTGAGAAAGTGAGAGGTAAAAGCAAGAGATTCTTCGCTATTATATATAGTTGCTATAAATATAAAATTATAAAAATATCCCCTCGGCATAAGCCAGGGGGGATAATATGAGACTTTTTAATTTTATATAAACTTAAGCTTTAGAATAGTTAACAGCAGCTTTACCGGAAAGATAAAGTTTGTAAACAATGTCAACTAGTATAAGGGCACTACCAACAAGAATCATTGCATCTGGAATTATTCTTATCCACATCCAGAATCCTAAGCCCTCAAGAACTTCCCTAGTTCTTGCTGCCCAATAACCTATTTCATAAGCCCATTGGAATTGTTTGGTTCCTATTACCATTGTTGGTATTGCATAGAAGAATATTCCTGCAGTTGTAAGCCAGAATGCAAAATTTGAAAGTTTTTCATCCCAATGTAATCCTTTAGCTAAGGCATTTGCCCTAACAATAAAATATAAGAAAGCAATTGCTACATATCCAAAAGCTCCCAAGAGTGCAACATGTCCGTGAGCCATTCCAAAATATGTTCCATGTTCATAATAGTTAACAATAGGTAAGTTTACAATCATTCCATAAAATCCTGCTCCTAACCAGTTTAAAAATGCAGAACCAGCTAACCAAATAAACGCCATTCTAAACGGAAATTCTTTATGAGAAATATGAGCATACTCTTTATAAGCTTCTACCATAAGGATTACGAGTGGTAATGGTTCTAAGGAAGATAATACACCACCCCATGCAATCCACATTTCATTTTCACCCATCCAGAAGTAATGATGACCTGTTCCTATTGTTCCAGTTGCAACTATTAGAAATGCTTCAAAAAACATCATAATTGTTGCAAATCTTACACTTACAAGACCTAATGCAACAGTTAAGAAAGCCATTGTTCCGGCTGCAAAAAGTTCAAATGTATTTTCAACCCATAAGTGTACGACCCACCATCTAAAATAATCATCTACTGTAAAGTTTGGCATGATCTTTGTTAAAGGCATCATACCTGCAAGGTATAAAACAGCAATAGCAAAAGACGACCATATTATCATTTGAAGGGGAGGTGTTACTTTTTCAGCTTTTCTAATTGTAAAGAATACTATAGTAAACCAAAGAACAAGTCCAACAACTATACCTATATCCCATATTCTTCCAAGCTCAATATATTCTCTTCCTTCATTACCAAGCCAAAACCATAGACTGTCAGGTAATTTTCCTAATGCTCCGAGCCATAATCCACCTAATCCACCTAATCCAACTATAACTAAAGCAATCCATAATATATCTACAGCTATAGGAAATTTAAAATCTTTCCCTTTTGTAACTAATGGAGCTATAAATAAACCACCCGCTAACCAACCAATAGCTATCCATAGGACTGCAAGATTTAAATGGAAAGACCTTGCTGCATTAAAAGGTAGTAAAGATTGTGGAATTATCCAACTATGGGCTGGGTCAGCATATAAGTGTGCCAAGTAGCCACCCATTACTACTTGTAAGAAAAAGAACAATGGTACCAATGGTACAAATTTTAAAACTTTCTCTTGCATAGGAGTTAAAGAAGTTATTGATAAGGAAGGTTCTGGCTTTTCACCATTGAATTTCATAAAATAATCATAAAATGCCCATAAAACAATAATAGTTAAAGTCCAAATAGCCATTACAGCGACTAACGACCATATTAAGGAAGAAAAAGAAGCTGTCAATCCAATCCTTGGTTCTGGAGGCCAATTATTAGTATAAGTAAGATTTGAACCTGGTCTTGGAGATGCTGCAACGAGAGCTGTCCAGTCAACAAATGCTGCAATTTTAGCTGCTTCCTCTGGTTTGATAATACCACCAATTAAAGAATAATTTGGATTTCCTTTAGTTAAAAATTCAACAAGCTCTTCTTTTGATTTATTATAAGCCTGTTCATGCTCTGGAGTTATTTGAGTTACATCTGGTTTTAATATTGAGACTTCTCTCATGTCTTTTTTTACAAATGCATCTACATAAGATTTTTCAGCTGGATTTAATGAATTATAATCCTTTGAAAGCATTTTTTGAGCATATATTTCCTGTAAATGTCTAATTTTCTTATCAAGCATTAGTGCTGTATAATCCGGACCTATATATCCGCCATTACCTAATATTGATCCTTGATCCATTAGCACATATTTTTGGAAATAAGCTTTACCTTGTACTACATCATCATATGTATAGATTACGCCAGAAGAGCCTCTTACCTCTTTTGGAATTGGTGGAACATTTTTAATTTGATAAACCGTGAATCCTGTAAATAGTAAAACGGCCACGATTAAACCAATCAAGAACGTTACAAACCACTTTTTGTATGACCTTTCTTCAGCCATGACAAAACCTCCTTTTAAATTATTAGTGAACTAAATAAACACGAAAAACATAAACTAATAAATAAAAAAATACAGCAATACCTAACAAAACCCTCTCTACTTTTACATCACCCCCTTTGTAAAGTAAAAACAAAATAAAGTCAAATAAAACAACTGAGAAAGCTCCTATCATGATAAGAATACTTATACCAATTGGATTATTAGTAAGGTTATCCATTCCTCCAATAGCCATTATTGACAAGAGAGATATACCCGTTAATCCAGATAAAGTTAAAAACAAAGAGGTTAATTTTTTCATTACCTTTACAGAAGAACTATTACATATGTTTTTACAATCAAAAAAAGCTAATGCTATTGAACCAAAAAAACCTGCATTAGAAATCATATGAATCATATAAGAAATTTTCCAAATAATTGACACAATTTCCATCATTTAGCCCCATTAAAAATTTTTGAAAAATAAAAGTATTAATGAAATTACGCATGGTCCAATTAGCAATATTACTGTTAAAATTATTGGTAAACCAGCAAATAACAAAATGATCATAGCTTTTTTGTAATCCATAATATAAATCCTTATTCTTTTATTAAAAATGCCTTGGGTGAGAAATTAGTGATTTTTATAAAATTTAAACAGGAGATCCTTCGGACTAAAATCCTCAGGATGACAGCAAAGGTTAATTATCAAGTATAAAAGGAATGAGCCTTTGTTTGTCATTCTGAAGCCGGCGAAGAATCTCCTACTTTTATTAAATTTCTCACTCAACGTATAATATAAATCCTTATTCCTTATTTAAAATTTAGGATATATGAGTCGTAAATTTTTTTCATTGATTCAAATCAATGCAAAAGATTATTTTTTTCCGATGATAATTTTCCAAACATCCGGACCAGATTGTATATACTCCCAATTAAATTGTCCTTCTAATTCATATTTAAACTGATAATAAAGTGGTTTAGGATCATGATCATTAATAAGAATAAAGTTTTCACCTTCTTTAAGATTATTAAAAGTTTCAAATATTAACCTATGTCTTTCAAAAGGGACAACATTTCTCACGTCTAAAATATTTTCTTCCATGTTTATCACCTCCATCAATATTATTTAAGATTTTAAGACCTTTATATCTTAAATAAAATGATGATAATCATAGATTTAAGATATTTAAGTCTTAAAATATTTTTGACTTTTATCAATGAAAAGGTCTTTTGATGTTGTTATTTTTAAGAAACAAAAATTTTTAATAGGAGGTTTTGAGATGAAAAAAGAAATCAATGTTGAAGGAGCAACAGTACCAGTTTATACTTATGAGGAAGATGGGAAAACAGTTTATGAGTTTGATACCTCAATGTTAGGTCCTCCAGAACCAATGGTAAATGCTTTAGCAGTTTTAAAATTACTTAATTCAAAGAATACTAAAGTTGTTATGATTAATCATAAAAAACCAATGGGACTTTTGGAAAAAGTGGAAGATAAATACAATATCGAGATTCATGATTATGACGGAAAGTATAAGATTATTTTTACATTGAAATAGTTAGAAGTTGTCATGAGAATAGTTGGAAGTTTAGCGACTAAATATGCCCCTCCTTTTAGTTTAATTTTACATTATTTTATTGGTGGGACGTTATTGCAACTTCTATTACCAGTTATAATAAATAAGGACTTTATAAGTTTAGATTTTTTGAACATTAATTTTGCAGGAATTGTACATTTTTACCTTTTGGGATTTGTAATTATGATAATGATGGGAGCACTTTATCAACTTATTCCAGTTGCCTTAGAAATACCCGTTTTTTCTTTTAAGATAGGTTATATTCAATTTTACATATATTTTTTTGGTTTTATAATTTTTATCTCGTCTATGTTAAAACTTGTCCCTTATGAATACTTACCAATAGGGGGTTTCTTTCTTTCTTTATCTTTCTTTTTATTTATATTTAACTTTTTTTTGAGCATAAGAAATCTTGAAAAGATGGATATTACAGTGATAGCATTGATTTTAGCTGTTATTTTTTTAGCGCTGGGAGTTGTCGTCGGTAATTTATTAGCTTTTAATTTTATTTATGGATTTTTACAGGACATTACATCTCTAATTCAAATTCATGTTATTTTGACTATTTTTGGTTTTATTTTTACTACTGTAATTGGAATAAGTATGATTCTTTTACCAATGTTCTCTGTGTCTCATAAGTTTAAAAATATTTATTCCAAAATTTCTTTAACTATTCTTTTTTTTAGTATAGTAAGCACTTGTTTTTCTTATTTACTAAATAAGGAAATATCTATAATCTTTTATTACTTTTTAATGGTTGGGATGATAATTTACATATTTCAAGTGTATGAAATATACAAAAATAAGCCAAAAAGAAAAAGTGATTTTCCAACAATGGTAATGTTTTATTCCCATTTTTTCATTCCATTTTCTATTTTATCTTTTTTCTTTTCTTTAAAAAATGCAGGATTATTATTTATAATGGGATTTTTAGGAACATTAATCTACGGAAGTTTATATAAGATTATTCCTTTTTTAACTTGGTTTCATAAGTTTTCAGATTTGGTTGGTAAACAAAAAGTGCCTACTTTGAATGAAATGTTACCAAAAAAAATTCCAGAAATTCAAGTAATTTTTTATATAACCGGAATAATCTTATTTTATTTAGATTTTATATTTAATTCTATTTTCGCATTTTATTTAGCTACGTTAACCTTGAGTGTTTCTTCAGTGCTATTCTTATATTCATTTTATTTTGTCTTAACTTATGAGGCAAAGGAGGATTAGAATGGAAGAACAAAAAGCTAAAATCATTGAAGCTTTGAAAAAAGTTATTGATCCTGAGCTTGGATTTAACATTGTTGACCTTGGTTTGATTTATGATGTACAACTTAAAGATGGCAATGTAAAAATAGTAATGACTTTATCATCACCATCTTGTCCTTTGTCTGGAACGATTTTAAATTGGGCAGAAACTGAAGTTAAAAAATTAAATTTTGTAAAGAGTGTTGATATAGAACTTGTATGGGAACCCCGGTGGAGTATAGAAAGGGCAGGTGAAAATGTTAAAAAAGCATTAGGTATTATTTAGCAGTAAAGGCTCATCCTTAGAAATTTTTTTAAGTTTATCTCTATCTTTTATGATAATCTTTCTTCCGTCGATAAAAATAATTCCTTTTTGTTTTAATCTTGAAATAACTCTTGAGAGTGTTTCTGGAGTAATGTTTAAAAAAGAAGCTATTTGATTATGTTTTAAAACTTCAAATATTTCCGGACTTTCTAAAATCAGTTTTGCTACTCTTGCATCGGCACTAAGAACTACTGTTGAATCTATGAATTTATTTAACATTCTAATTTTATTTGATAAAGATTTTATTATTGAAACCAAAATTTCCGGATTTTTTAGGAATTCCTCTTCAAAGGTTCTAAAGTTTATAATTAAAACTTTACCTTCCGTAATAAACTCTGCTGTTGCCGGATATGGAACTTTTTCAAAATTAGCCATTTCACCAATTAAAGTAACAGGACCAAATTGATTTATAAAAACTTCTATTCCTTTAAACGTTGTCTTGTAAACTTTTAATTTTCCTTCTAATAAAATATATAAATTTTCAGCTTTTTCACCTTCAAAAAATAGAACTTGACCTGGTTCATACTCTTTAACTCTTGATATACTTGCTAATTTTCTTAATGTCTCTTCTGATAGCTGACTAAATAGATATGCATTCTTTAAGTCTTCAATATTCATTTTTTACCCTCCTTGTTGTTTTTAAAATATTTCTCTACAAACTCTTTTGCAAGTTTATCCATCAATTCTTGCCTTTCTTTACCTTTTGGAAGTTGATTTCTTAATGTTTCCATCTCTTCAAGAAATTTCTCAATTTCATCTGGAATTATTTCCTCAAAAAATTTTCTTAAATATTTTGCTAAAGCAGGGGATGTTCCGGATGTTGAGAATGATAATAGAAAATTCCCTTTTTTTATGATAGATGAAAAAATGAAATCAGAATATTCAGCCATATCAACAGAATTACAAAATTTGCCTTTAGATTTAGCTTCATGATAAATGGATTTTTGTAATTCTAAGTTATCAGCAGCTACAATAACAATATCAAAATTATCAAGCATCCCATAAGCATATTCTGATTTTATGTATTCAAGATTGTATTTTTGAATTAAGTCATAAAGTTCATTTTTTATATCTGGTGAGACTATTGTTATGTTATGTGTAAACTTGGTAAGTCTATTTATTTTTTCAAAAGCAATATTACCTCCTCCTACCACAAGAAACTTTCTGTCTTTTATATTTAGGACTATTGGCAAGTATTCCATGACTATCCTTTAAATTAATTTTAAGACTTTTAAATTTTAAATATTTTATCATAAGAATACATCTGGTGAGAAATTGATCAGACCATAGTTAATATTTTGATTTTTTGATTTAAATCAATGACTTCCTAAAAACAAAGGTAAACAATTATTAACAAATTCTTTATGGAGGAGTAGTCATGAAATCAAAACTCAAAAAAACAGTCTTATCAACTGCAATTTTAGCAGTCTCAGTGCCATTTTTAACAGACCAAAAGGCAAATGCTCTTGAAATCCAATCGCCGACATTTATCGGAGAAGTAAAGCCAACTTTATTATTTAGACCAAGATATGAGTATGTAGACGAACATAACAACAAAAAGAATGCCAATGCACTAACAACAAGAGTAGCTATAGGTGCTCAAATTGACAAAATCTTCCAAGTTCCAAATCTATCTGCATATTTAGAAGCAACTTATGTAGGTGCTTTAATAGATGATTATTACCCACAAAAAGGAACGAGTGCTAATATAAGTGAAAATTATGCTACCGTTGCAGACCCAGATATTACAAGAATAACTGAAGCATACATCAAGTATAAATTTAACAAAACATCATTTATATTTGGAAGAACAAGATTGAATCTTGATGATCAAAGATTTATAGGTTCTGTAGACTGGAGACAAATGCCACAAACCTTTGGAATTATAGGTATTCAAGACAACACCATAAACAATCTAAACATCTTACTTGCTGGTATATATGAAAGGAAAGGTGTTTCTGATAATCAAGTCTCTTTTGACACAATGGACTGGAAATTAGATAAAATGCCAATAATCTTTAACATTTCATATAAATTTATTCCACAGTTAAAACTAACTGGTTATGCATACTTACTATCTGCTAAATATCAAGACGGTAAAACATTCAACGGAGGAAATACATACGGTATAAATGCAACAGGAGATATCCAGCTTTCAAAAGATGTTAAATTCTCATATCTTGGAGAGTATGCAATTCAAAAAGACCCATACGCAAAAGATGGATTAGCCACAAAACCTAAAATAGATGCAGATTTCTATAGAGTGGAAGGAAAGCTTTCAGGATATGGATTTTTTGGCACACTTGGTTATGAAAGATTCCAAGGAGCTGACAAAGGAGAAAATGCTGGATTTACAACCCCATTTGCAACACTTCATGCGTACGAAGGCTGGGCAGATAAATTTTTAGGATATGTAGCAACCAATATGGCATATGGATTAAAAGACGCATACGCTACCATAGGATATACACATAAAGATTATGGAACATTATCTTTAACATATCACAAATTTGATGCAGATAAAAATCAAGGATACAATGGAACAACCCCACTAGCTCAATTAACAAGTAAAAATTTTGGTAATGAAATAGATGTTCTCTACACTGTAAATTTGACAAAAAGACTAAACTTCCTTGCAAAAGGTGCATGGTATAACGGTAAAAATAGTATGCCAGCATCTATTGGTAAAAACGATTTAACAAAATACTGGATACAACTTACATATAAATATTAATCTCCATAGGAGGGTATAGTGATGAAAAAGCTACTTTTAACAACAATTTCAACATCATTAGCATTAACGGCCATATCTTATGCACAAGAGCCAGACTGGAAACTTTCTCCAGAAGAGATGCAAAAAGCTTCGCAGATTTATTTTGATAGGTGTGCTGGCTGTCATGGTATGCTGAGAAAAGGTGCAACAGGACCTAACTTAGAACCAGAGAAAACAAGGAAAATGGGAACGGAGGCGCTTAAAGCGATTATCCATTATGGAACGGCAGGTGGTATGCCAGACTGGGGAGCTTCTGGAGAACTAACACCAGAAGAAACATTATTGATGGCAAAGTTTATTCAAAATGATCCGCCACCACCTCCAGAAACATCCTTAGAAAAGATAAAGGAAACATGGAAAGTTTATGTGCCAGTTGATAAAAGACCTACAAAACCAATGACAAATAGAAACTGGAAAAACTATATGGGTGTTGTATTGAGAGATGTTGGTAAAGTTGCCATTATAGATGGTGACACTAAGGAGTTGGTTAATATTGTAAATACTGGTTTTGCTGTTCATATTCTGAGAATGTCCGCATCCGGAAGATATATGTATTCTATCGGAAGGGATGGACGTGTTACTCTTATCGACCTATGGATGGAAAAACCGGATAAAGTAGCAGAGGTTAAAACTTGTAATGATGCTCGTAGTGTTGATACAAGTAAGTACAAAGGGAAAAAAGGAGATTATCTTGATAAATACGCTGTAGTTGGATGCTATTGGCCTCCTGCAATAGTAACTCTTGACGGCCAAACATTAGAACCGTTAAAAATAGTTTCAACATCCAATTATGCATACGATAAGCCTAATGAGTTTATAAGAGAAGCAAGGGTAGCATCTATTGTTGCTTCGCACCATGCTCCAGAATGGGTTATCAATATAAAAGAAGCTGGACAAGTATGGTTGTATGATTATTCTGATCCTTTAAATCCAAAAATTAAACAGCTCAATGCAGAGAGATTTCTTCATGATGGAGGATGGGATTTATCAAAAAGATATTTCTTAGTTGCGGCAAATATGAGAAATAAAGTTGTGGCGGTTGATACAGAAGAGGGTAAAGTCGCTGCAATTGTTGAAACAGGAGTTAAACCACACCCGGGCAGAGGTGCAAACATAGACCATCCTAAGTATGGACCTATCTGGTGTACTGGTCATTTAGGAGAAAATACTATAGCTTGTATTGGAACTGATCCAAAAGGTCATCCAGAATATGCTTGGAAAGTGGTTAAAAAAATAACATTACCTGGGGAAGGTGGTGGAAACCTATTCGTTAAAACACATCCAAATTCTAAATATATGTATGCAGACAGACCATTAAACCCTGATAAAGAGGCACAAAGTAAAGTTTATGTAATTGATAAAGAAAAACTTGAAGTTATTAATGAATTAAAGGTTCCAGAAAAGTATCTACAGCCTAAGGTTGTAAATGGTAAAGAAATAAAACCAAGAGGACCTGTTCATTTAGAGTTTAATGATAAAGGAGATGAGGTATGGGTTGCGATTTGGGGTAATAAGGTTATACCTTCTGCCATTCTCATTTATGATGATAAAACATTGAAGCTAAAACAAGCAATTGAAGGTGATTGGGTAAGAACCCCGACAGGACACTTTAATGTAATTAATACTCAAAAGGATATATACTAATGCTGTATCCTGCTGCTGCTGTACTTTTAAACCTTCTATTTTTTTTCCTCTCCCCTGTCGTGGGGGAGGAAACTTATAATAAATATTGTGCATCTTGCCATCATCCTCAAAAAATTGGGATTACGGCACCACCGCTTCTCCCAATGACATTATCTAAATATACAGATGAAGAGCTTACAAAAATAATAAAAAATGGGCTTTCATCCACACAGATGCCTTCTTTTGGAAATCTTAAAGATGAAGAAATAAAAAGCATCATAAGGTTTCTAAGAGAGGACATACCTATAAACTGGAGTATTAAAGAGATAAGATCTTCCTTAACATTAAATAACAATATTCAAAAAAAAGTACTGAATATAAAAAACATTAAAAATATAACTTTTGTTGTAGAAAGAGGGCATAATAAAATATGGATTATGGAAAATGAGGATATATTGGATGCTTTTGATTTTTCAAACGTTCATGGAGGGATAAAATATACTTTAGATGGTAAAAATTTTTATATTCCTTCAAGAGATGGGTGGATAGGCTATTATAAGATTAACAATAAAAAAGAAGGTTATTACGTAGGAAAAATAAGAGCATGTATCAATCTTAGAAACATATCTTTGTCAAAAAATGGGAACTATCTCATCGTATCCTGTCTTCTTCCACAAACATTAGAAATACTTAACGCTAAAACATTAGAACCAATTAAAGAAATTCAATTAGATGGAAAGATTTCAGCTATCTATGAATTATATAAATCAGATAAAGCCATATTTACTTTTAGAGATAAACCTATCATAGGAATATTGAACACGAAAGATTTAAGTATTAATTACATAAAAGCAGAAGAACCAATAGAAGATTTCTTTATAGATCCTTTTGATAAATTTCTAATTGGTACTTCTCGGAAGGATAAAAAGCTTGTTGTTTATGAATTAGAAAAATTTAAATTAGTTTTTGAAGATAAGATGGACAGTATGCCACATTTATTCTCTGCTGCATTTTGGTATAAAAACGGTAAATTTTATTTTGCCACTCCACATATTGGAAAACCGTATATTTCTATTTGGCAGATGTATGATTGGAAATTTATAAAAAATGTAGAGATAGGTTCTCCGGGATTTTTTGTTAAAACTCATCCATCAACAGATTATCTATGGGTTGATAACGGCTCTGATGCTGTGGTTTTAATCAATAAGAACGATTTTTCAGAAAAATTTATGACTATAGTAAAAGGAAAAAAATTTACCCATACAGAATTTAATGGTAATGGAAATATCGCATACTTAAGCATTTACGATAATGATGGATATTTAATTTTGTATGATACTAAGAAGCTTCAAGAAATAAAAAGATATCCTGCAAGCTATCCAGTGGGAAAATACAACTTTGTTAACAAAGAAAGAAGTTTTTATCCATCTTTATTTGGAGAAGAGATATTTAAAGAAAAATGCTGGGGATGTCATCATCAAACACAGGAAGCATTTGGTCCATCGTTTAAGTACATTGCAAATAATAGAACAGAATCTCAAATCATAGCTCAGATACTTGACCCAAAAAATAGTTATAAACTTCTTGGATATAAAAGAAATTCTATGCCTGCTTTTAATTTTAATGAGTACGAAATAGAGAGTATAGTTAATTATATAAAATCCTTTAGAGAGGATAAAAATGATAGATGAAATCTCCCAAGTTCATAGACCAAAATTGGGTAGCGAGATTCCTATAATTATATTTAGAGCTTTTAGACATTTTTCTGCTAATTACGCTAATGATTTACTTGGTGAAAGAGGTGCGAATCTTGTTTTTCAAAATGCAGGCAAAGATTTAGGTAGAGAAGTAAGTAAACTGATTTTTGATCAAAACATAGAAAAATATTTGTCAAATATCATTAATTTTGTTAAAGATGAAAAAATCGGAATTTTGATTCCTGTGGAGCTTTCAAAAAACAGAATTATTCTTCAATTAGATGAATGTATAACCTGCGCAGGAATGTCTAATATTGGTAAAAGAATCTGTCACTTTGAGGTTGGTTTTGCCCAAGGATTAGTTGAGGCTTATTTGAATAAGAAGATAAAAGCTCATGAATCAAAATGTGGTGCAAATGGCGAAGGTATATGTGAAGTAACTTTGGAGATTAACAATGCTCAGAGTTTCTAATTTAATAAAATCAACATTAGAAGGAAATAATCCTAAGGGTCTTGATTACTCAATACTGATTTGGAACTTAACAAATAGATGTAATCTATCTTGTTTACATTGTTATTCTAAAGCTTCTGTAGACAGTAAAGATGCATTAACAACAGATGAAATTGTAAATACATTGCCATCATTAATCAATGCAGGAATAAAGTTTATTATTTTCTCAGGCGGAGAGCCTTTACTAAGAAAAGATATTTTTGAAATTGCCCAAGAATGTAAAAAGCAAGGGATAATAACTTACTTATCTACAAATGGTATGTATATTAATGAATCTAACGTTAAAAATATAGTAGAAAATTTTAATTATATTGGCGTAAGCATTGATGGAGAATCAAACATCCATGATAGTTTTAGAGGAATACATGGAGCTTTTGAAAGAAGTTTTGGAAATATTTTAAAGCTTTTAAAATACACTGACAAAGTAGGCGTAAGATTTACATTAACAAAATCAACATTGAAAAGTCTAAAATTTATGTTTAATCTTGTAGAAAGGAATAAAATTCCCAAGATTTACATATCTCATCTTGTATACTCTGGAAGGGGGTTAGAAAACTTAAAAATGGACATATCTAAGAGACAAAGAAGGTCTGCTGTCAACTTTATTATTGAAAAAGCATTGTTTTATTATAGAACAAAGAGGAATATAGAGGTTGTAACAGGGAACATGGAGCAGGATGCAATTTTACTTTTAAAAAGATTTATTAAAGAATACCCTGATCATACAGAAGATTTATATACAAGACTTGAAAAATGGGGTGGTAATTCGGCAGGAATTAAGCTTGCTAACATTGACAGTTTTGGAAATGTAAAGCCAGATCCATTTTTTCCTTATATCCTTGGGAATATAAAAGAAAAAAAATTTGAGGAGATTTGGAGAGACGAGAAAAATCCGATTTTAAATTTCTTAAGGCATCATCCAAGAAATATAGATGGTAGATGTAAAGATTGTTATTTTATAAATATTTGCAATGGCGGATCTCGTTCAAGAGCTTATGCAGTCTATAGGGATATCAAAATGGAAGATCCTTCATGTTATTTATTAAAAGATGAAATAAGAGGTAAGCTATGAGAAAGATTTTATTAATGATAATGCTATTAATAACTGTATCCTTTGCAGAAGAAAAGATTTATGTAATAGAAAGAGAAACATCTTCCGTAGCAGTTTTACAAGATTGTAAATTTCTAAAACGGATAGAGAATTTGCACAATTTAAACCACGCAGTAATAAAATTCTATGAAAATGAAGGATATTTAATAACAAGAGATGGATACCTTATAAAGTTTGATCCAATTGAAGATAAAGTGATAAAGGAAATAAAAGTGGGAGAAAGTTCTATAGGATTTGTTGTGACTAAAGATTATATTGCGGTAGCCAACTATTCAAATAAATCCGTTGTAATACTTGATAAAGACTTAAATATCATTCAGACCATCATAACTGATTCAAGGAACGTTGGTATAAAGAATTATAAAGATTATCTTGCATTTTCTTTAATGGATAAAGACGAGATTTGGATTCTTAAAAAACAGGGAAATGTTTTCAAAGTTGAAAAAATATTTAAAGATGTAGGACAGGTTCCTTTTGATGCAATGATGGAAGAAAATCTTTATATAGTTGGATTTTTTAATTCCCCTCATATAGGTGTTTTAAATCTTGATACTTTGGAATATAAAAAAATTCAATTATTCACTGAATATAAAGAACCTGTTTTAAAAGTTCCACATTTTGGAATGTGGACAATTGGTAAGGATAAAATCGTAATACCAGCAGTAGGTGATAAAAAGTTATTTGTATTTGATAAAAACTTTAAACCAATTAAAACAGTAAGTATTTATGGATTACCTGTATTTACATCTATAAGTCCTGATGAAAAGTATTTAGCTATAACCTTCAGCGGTAATGAGTTTCCGTATGTTCAAATTTTAAATTTTGAAACTTTTGATACTGAAAAAATCCTTAAATTTGACGGTAAAGTTTTACATGTTAGATGGGGTTTAGATGGGAAATTTTTATACATTTCTGTAAATGATAGTAATAAAGTCATTAGAATTAAAAGGGATTCTTGGGACGAGGACTGTAGTGTAGATGTTATAAAACCATCAGGAATCTTTTTATTTTCTAAATAAAGGAGATTTAGCTATGGGAAAAGTGTATATTACCGGAGCTGGTCCAGGAGACCCAGAATTATTGACAGTTAAAGCCTTTAAAATCATACAAAATGCAGATGTAATCCTGTATGACAGGTTAATTAATGAAGAAATTTTAAATTATAGAAAAAAAGAAGCTATTTTGATTTATGTAGGCAAAGAAGATGGAAAACATACTATTCCACAGCAAGAAATAAATCAGTTCCTTTACGATTATGCATTACAGTACGATGTAGTCGTAAGACTTAAAGGCGGAGATCCTTTTGTTTTTGGAAGAGGTGGTGAAGAATGTTTATTTTTAGCTGAGAGAGGTATTGAGTTTGAAGTTATTCCGGGAGTAACCTCTGCTATATCAGTTCCTGCTTATACCGGAATACCAGTTACCCATAGAGGTATAGCATCATCTTTTAGGGTTGTTACAGGACATGAAGCACCGGATAAGGAAAATTCATCAATAGATTGGGAAAGTATGAAAGCAAATGAAACAATAGTATTCCTTATGGGACTTCACAACATAGAAAAGATAATGGATAAGTTGATTCAAATTGGTAAAAACCCAAAAACACCAGTTGCTGTTATACATGCAGGTACAACAGAAAATCAGCTTGTCATTGTTGGAGAAATTGACAATATATCAAAATTAGCAAAAGATGTTCCAACCCCTGCATTGATAGTAATAGGAGATGTTGTAAAATTAAGAGATAAAATTAATTGGTTTGATGCAAAACTATTAAAATGCTAAAAATTTCTAAATCCTATTTTAAATTTATTTGTCTTTTTTATTTTTGATTTATCTATATCTCTTACAGGATTTTTTAAATCCCCTATAGTTTTAGAAAAGATAAATTTCTGTATAAAATAAGTTTTTTTAAAATTTATCATTTCTAAATAGGAAATGATTTCATTTATATCATTTTCATCGATTAAATCTGGATGAACAGTTGTTCTAATTTCATAATCAATGTCTGAATTTACAAGAATTTCTAAGCTATCTTTTATTTTGTCTATGTTGTTAAACTTTGTTATAGAAAAATATTTTCCAAATGGAGCTTTAAAATCAAGAGCCACGTAATCAATTAAATGATTTTTGATTAATACGTTTACAACGTAAGGGTTTGACCCATTGGTATCAAGTTTTATTAAGAAGCCTAAATCCTTTATCTTCTTGGCAAAACCGATTAAATCTTTATAAAGAGTAGGCTCTCCACCACACAAAACAACCCCTTCTAAAAGCCCAACTCTTTTTCTTAAAAATGAAATAACCTTATTCTCTGATAAATCTTTTCCTTCTGATTCAAATACAATTTCTGGATTGTAGCAATAGGGGCATCTCATATTACATTTTGAGAACCATATTATTGCAGCAATTTTGTTAGGATAATCCAATATTGTAAATGGTGTTAGGTCATAAATTTTACTCATTATTCCTTATACCAATCATTTATTCAAAAACTGTATATGTGAGTGTTCCATTTTTAATTTTAAATATGGCATTTGACCTAAAGTTTGATATTATTTTCTATTTCAAAATATACCCTTTCTTTAAACTCTCCTTTTTTACCTTTGTTAAAACTTTCAATAGGTCTATAATAACCAACAACCCTCGTGTACTGTAATGTTTTAGTCCTTTCATTTTCCAAAAGTTTTAATATTTCTTCTTTTGATAATTCTTTAAATGTTTTCATGTTCTTGCACCTCCTTTATAAATTTTTCAATTAATTCTTCATCACATTTAGGGCAGTATTCATAATTTTTATCCAATCTTCCGTGTTTAGGGCATACTGTTATTAACGGTGTTATAGTAATGTATGGTAGTTTAAAGTTTGTTATAATTTTTCTAACTAAATTCCTGCATATTTCTTTATTAGCTATAGCTTCTTTTAAATATATGTGCAGTACTGTTCCTCCAGTATATTTACATTGTAAATCATCTTGCAATGTTAATACTTCAAATGGATCGTCGGAATAATATGCGGGAACTTGAGAACTGTTTGTGTAATAAATATTTTCTCCTTCCCCCGCTGTAATTATATCGGGATATCTTTTTTTATCTTCTTTAGCAAACCTGTATGTTGCACCTTCTGCAGGAGTTGCTTCAAGATTGTAGAGATTTCCCGTTTCTTCTTGGAATTTAACAATTTTTTCTCTAATGTAATCCAAAACTTCTTTTGCAAATTCTATTCCTTCTTGCGTTGTAATATCGTAAGCATCGTTAGTAAAGTTTCTTATCATTTCATTCATTCCATTTACGCCTATTGTTGAAAAATGATTTTTAAAAGAATGAAGATATCTTTTTGTATAAGGATAGAGCCCTCTATCATACATATCTTGAACGAATTTTCTTTTCCTTTCTAAAGTATCTTTTGCTATATCTAAAAGTCTGTCTAACTCTCTATAAAACCCTTCTTTATTCCCTTTAAACCTGTATCCTAATCTTGCCATGTTTAAAGTTACAACTCCTATTGAACCTGTCATTTCCGCACTTCCAAATAGTCCATTCCCTCTCTTTAGCAACTCCCTTAGATCAAGCTGTAATCTGCAGCACATACTTCTAACCATGTTTGGTTGAAAAGCATCAGGATTTTTTATTTTTTCTCCATTTTCGTCAATAATATACTGACTTCCTATAAAGTTTTGGAAGTATGCAGTACCAAATTTTGCTGTATTTTCAAAAAGTATATCAGTATTTTCTCCATACCAATTAAAATCTTCAGTAATGTTAACTGTCGGTATTGGAAATGTAAAAGGCTGTCCTGATTTATCACCTTCCGTCATAACTTCAAAAAAGGCTTTATTGATTAGATCCATTTCTTTTTGGAAATGTTTATATTTTAAATCTGTTAATTTTTCAACTCCTCTTTCTTTTGCTTTTTCTATGAGCTCTTCATCATTTATGTCTTCAAATAAGTGCCTATCATTTACTGTAGGCCATTGCTCCGCCAAATCTTCTGGAACAGTCCAATCTAAAGTTATATTTGTAAAAGGTGATTGTCCCCATCTTGATGGCACATTTAAATTGTACACAAAACTTCTAATTGCCTTCTTGATATCGTTATATGATAATTTATCTTTAAAAACATATGGAGCAAGATATGTGTCGAATGAGCTAAACGATTGGGCCCCTGCCCATTCTGATTGTAAGGTTCCAAGAAAGTTTGCCATTTGACCTAAAGCTTCCCTAAAGTGCTTGGGTGGCTTGCTTTCTACTCTTCCTCTAACTCCATTAAAGCCCTCGTTTAAGAGTTGCCTTAAACTCCAACCAGCACAATATCCAGAAAGATTATCAAGGTCATGTATATGAATATCACCATTTCTATGGGCATAACCAGCTTCTTTGCTATATACTTTATCAAGCCAATAGTTCGCAATAACCTTTCCGGCCAAGTTATTTACAAGACCAGCATGAGAGTATCCCATGTTAGAATTTGCATTAACTCTCCAATCTTTGTTGTAAATGTACTCTTCAACAGCTTGTGTACAATCAATATAAGTGGTATCATCGTTTAAACCTAAAATATGTTCCCTTTGTAATTTCCTTGTATGTCTATAAAGCATGAAAGAACGCATAACTTCGAAATATCCTGCTCTAAAAAGCTCCTTCTCTATTAAATCTTGGATTTCTTCCACCGTCCATACATCTTTTTGTTTTAAAGTTGTTAATACATTGTTGTAAATTATTTCATCAAATGTTTGGTTAACACTTTTGAAAGCCTTCTCAATAGCATCCTTTATTTTATATGGCATAAATTCTTGAGCCAGTCCATCTCTTTTGATGATAAACATTTGAATCCTCCTATATATAGTGTACTAAAATAATAATAACACTATATATAGTGTTAGGTCATTGATTTAGATCAAAGAATGCAAACTGTTTAATTTTTCCCATTCGTAGAATTTAGGACTAAAATAATCAATTCTTTGTTTTTTAAATTCTCTTAAGGAATAAAGAGGTAAATAATCTTTTATTTGTATTTCTTTACCGATATTATCAATAATACTTTCTAAATCCTCTTTTGATTTTCCATGAATCATAGAAAAAAGATTATAATTCCATTTTGGTGGGAATTTTGGTCTTATATAACAGTGAGAAACAGAAGTATATTTTGCTATCGTTTCTCCAGCTAACTCTTGAAATTCTTCTGGAACATTCCATACCACCATTGCGTTAGCAGTAAATCCAGCTTTTCTATGGTTAAGCAATGTTGCAAATCTTCTTATATATCCTGCTTGTATTAAATTGTTCACTTCGTTAAAAAATGAATCATAATCACAATTTAATTCTTTTATAATACCTTCAAAAGGTTCATATTTTATTGGAATGTCTCTTTGAATGTAATAAAGGATTTTTTTATGAAATTCTGTTAATTCTAAATTTTTATTTTCATGTTTTTCTGAAATATCCTTTTTTAAAGGTTCTGTTGATGTAGTGTCAAGAACGACACCAATTTTAAACATCTTGATTGTTGGAAGGATAATGTAATCTTTTGCACCAGTTCTATTGGCTAATATCTCGATAGTTTTTTCCAAACCCAAAGATGATTCTGATGGAACAGCGAGTGTAAACCATAAATTAAAAATTTCGTGGTCTCTTTCATAATTGTGGCTTACACCAGGATGGGTATTTATATATTCTGCTGCTTTTTCGATACTATCAACGCTAAACGCAACCAAAGTAGATTTATAACCTACTTTTTTTGTTTCCAAAATAGCTGAAGTGTTACGAATAATCTTTTCATCTTTTAATTTTGCATACAGGGATAAAGCTTCTTCTTCGGATATTCCAAGCTCTTCTCCTAACTTTTTAAAGGGTCTTTGAACCAATGGAAATGATTCTTGTATCATTTTTAAAAATAAATTTTCAACCATTTTCACACCATCATCAAGTTTTTTGTATATGCTAACTAATTTAGAATATAAAAACATTGATTTAGGTCAAACAAATATGCTAAAAAATATAAAATTTAATAAGAGTGATTATGAATTCGGAAAACTTTAAGAAAGATTATCTGTAATAACAGCGAACGCTATGAAAATTATGATTTAAGAAGATTTTCCATCATCTTTATTGACTCACTATTCACGTCTTATGTTTCACGTTAATTGTAAGTCTTCTAGATATTAAAAATCTTTTTTGCAAAATCTTATTGTAGTCAACATAACAAATATAAAAATCCAAATAAATAAAATTATGATTGGAACAAAAGGATATTTTTGAAGAAATTCAGAAAGAATGATCCCAGAGATACCTAAAAGTTCTGACAAACCTAAGTTGTAGAAGATATAAATTCTTATAGTATCAATAGGGTTTAGAAAAGTAATAGATGCAATAGCTTTTTCGATAGGATAATCAGAAAAGAATATTATGATATAAAAAATTATAGAGTCAAATATTACCAATAAAAAGAACCACAAAACTAAAGATACACCCATTCCCACAACTCTATCATCTATATTTACTCCTATAAAAAATCCTATTGATGAGAATACAAACGTAATCAAAATTTCAGCTAGTATAAAAATAATGAACTTGTCGTAAATATATCCATAAAAAGCGAAAGGAATTACATTACCTATGGCATATGCTAAAGACATTGATAATGATACTGAGAAATAATCTGATAGGAATATGGATTTTCTATGAATTGGTTGTGTAAGTAAAACTTCGATATATTGTCTATTTGAATAAAAGTAGATTAAGGAAAAAATTAAGCTTACTAAGGGAACAGTGATTAATGAAATATTTGTTAAACTTACAACAACTTTATCAAGATCATCTGATGACTTCATTAACATTAAGGTGATTAATCCATTAAGTATGCTATAAAATACAATCCAATTACTTTTGGTTATATTATAAATATTGTATTTTAGGAGTTTAATGAACATACGATAGCATCCTCCAAATTTTGTGTATTTGTTTTTTCTTTTAATTCTTGGATAGATCCAAAAAATGCGATCTTGCCTTCTATCATAAAGCCTAAATTATCAGCCAAATCTTCTATTTCATTTATAATATGGGATACATAAATTATTGTTTTGCCTTTATTTTTTTCTTCGAGAATTAATTTTTTAAATTTTATAGAAGTTATTGGGTCAAGACCGACGGTAGGTTCATCAAAGATTAGAATTTCAGGATCAAACATTAAGGCAAGAATAATATTAACTTTTTGTTTAGTCCCTCCAGATAAACTTTTAATTTTCTTATTTAGTTGCGATTCTAACTCAAATATTTCAATTAAATCTTTTAACTTTTTTTCTGCATTTTTTCCTCTTATATCCTGCATCATGTTAAAAAATTCGTTTACAGTAAGATTGTCAGGAAAATTAGCAAGTTGAGAAGTGTAGCCAATATTTTTTCTATAACGATAATCTTTAAAAATATCTATATCATTAACTAATATTTTTCCATTCGTTGGGATAACTAAACCAAGGATACTTTTAATTAAAGTAGTCTTTCCGCTAGCGTTAGGACCTATTAATGATGTAATCTTGCCTTTTTCAATCTCCATATTTATGTCTTTCAGAGCATAGATTTTTCCAAATTTTTTTTCCAAATTTTTTATTATAATCATCTCCACACCTTTAAAGATGGTTTTTGATCCTTCATATCTATTGGAGTTAATGTAGGAATTTGACTTTCTGCTAGATCAATTAAATATATAAAGAAACTTTTTAACAAAATAAAAAGAAGTGGATACTTTTCAAATAAATATGAAGATAACGTTACAGGTTTGTATGGTATATCCCCATATCCATCTTTATTTAAATCGAAACCTCTATAATTACTCCAATAATTTTCTGTAAATAAATTTCCATAGTTTTGTCTGCTATTTGTTGTAACATCAAAAATATTATTAATGAAATTGTTTTTTCTAAAAATATTATTTTCACAATTGGCCAATAACTTAATACCAATTCCATTTTCTCTAAAAGTATTATTTTCAAATAAAGTTCTATTAGAATCTTCCATATATATCCCAAAAGTATTCTTGTAAAAAAGATTATCTTTCAATTCACTATTTACGATTTCTTTTAATAATAATCCATAATTTGCTGGTCCACTGTTATAAATATATTTATTTTTATACATTTTTATATTTTTTGAATACATGACAGCAATTCCAGCACCATTTTTTTGAAATATGTTATTTAAATATTCATCAGAGTCAGAATACATAAAATGAAGACCATATCTAAGGTTTTTCTCTGATAAATTATTTTCAATCTTACTGTTTAATACAAATTCAAAATAGATTCCATCCCTATGCCCTCTTACGTAATTATTATATATATATGTTTTTGGAATTCCAAATATGTATTCCGTTTCCTGAGGACCCTTCGGTTTTAGCATTTCCTAAAATTTTATTACCAATTAATTTACAGTTGTAAACATTTGCAAGATACAAAGCAAAAAAATTATTTATTAATATATTGTTAGAAATTTCACAATTTCCGCTATTTTCTACTCTAAGTCCAGCTAAGTCATCAACATAACTCATCCCTGAATTTTGAATTTTAAATCCGGATATCTTAAATCCAAAAGTATTATTAACTATAATTACTTGACCCTTAAATTCTCCATCAATTACAGGAAAATTTTCCCCAATAAGGGTTACAGGTCTATCTATAATTAAATGTTCTTTATAAACATCTTTTTTTACTATAATCTTATCTCCAGGCATAGATACATCTATAGCATATTGTATTGTATTAGAATCACAACCTTTTTTACACACTATAATTTCTTTTGCATATGAATTAAAAGTGAATAAAGTAAGCATGAAGAACAAAGTTAGTACTATAAGCATCTTTGAACCTTTTTATTTTTCATAGATATGCATATTACTAAAACGTGGAATGAACTCCATCTGAACCAATACAGTAATACCTTCCCAATCATAAATCTTTCCTCCTTTTGTTTTCAGTTTCGTTTCAGCGCTTTCTCTATCTGGGTATGCAGAAACATTTAAGCCCATTGGACTCCTTAAATTATCACTTACCAAATAAAATGCTTTTTCTGCCAAAATAAACTCCTTAGGATTATCATAATTTGGTACATAAATAGCTTTAACTTGATCTTTTTTCGCCAAATAATCTGCAGCCGCACATTCTATTGAATCGTATTTATAAACTTTTCCTGTTTTTGTTATGATTTCACTCGCAAATTTTATATCAGTTATTACCATTTTACAATATTCGCAAATATCCTTACCCGGATTAATTGGCTCAGGACCCTTAGGGCTACATCCTATTAAAATTAAAAAAATCAAGAAAAGATATAGTCCTTTTTTCATTTTTTACCCTCTTTAAAATAAAGATATGTTGATAGCCAAGCAAGTACAATTGCCAAACCTAATAACGCACCTCCTATATGAGGAAATGAATAAATATCAAAATTTAAAAATGGTTTATGCCCAATAAATGCAGGTTGGAATGGATCAACTTTTATTGGAGCATTTGGAGCGAGATTATGGCCATAATCGTATTCCCACAAATAGAAATCAACCAAACCAGCTATGCCTAAAAGAGTTATTATTGCCGAGAATGTTAAGGTTACTAATTTTTTATTTATTATTGCTGCAATAAAAGCATAAATTATTAAAAAAGCCAAAATAAATGGCATTATCTTAAGTTCAGGGATCGAGTTTTCTTCTATTGTTTTCATCCCGATATAATGGTTTAAATCATTTATAATTTCAATATCGTGCTCACCCAATCCAGTAATTTTATTTACATGAATTAACATCCCTAAACCTTCGGGATATTGTGGAGCATAAAAAAGTATCTCCCATATAGGAAAAAAATAAACCCCGATTAGTAAAATACCCGCTAAAATTAAAAGTACTCTTTTTATCATGATAACCTCCTTTGTTAGCAAACACTAACTTAAATTGAATTGAAAAAAATAAGGGGGAACCCTCCCCCCTTTGTTTAATTTAACTAGTTGAATATTAAAGATCCTTATTTGTTCCGTATTTTATTTGAGGATTTGAACCAGCAGGAGAGACTCTTACATATCCCTGCATTTCTTGGTGTAATGCAGAGCAAAAATCAGTACAATAGAATGGATAAACACCTTCTTTTTTAGGTTCCCACACGAGTGTTTTTGTTTGTCCTGGCATTACTAAAACTTCTGAGTTATTCATGCCCAAAACTGCAAAACCATGAGGTATATCCCAGTCTTGTTCAAGGTTTGTAATGTGGAAGTAAACTTTGTCTCCAACTTTAACTCCCTCAATATTGTCAGGTGTAAAGTGAGATCTTATCATTGTTAAATAAATATGAACTTCATTGCCCTTTCTTACAACTTTTGCGTCAGCTTCTGATTTAATAGCATCAGGGTGTGCATTTGATTTTAAGTCGTAAATTTTTGCTACTCTGTCTTTAATTACACTTGCAGCAATTCCTTGAGCATAATGTGGCTCTCCTACAGTTGGGAAATCCAATAACATCTTCATTTTATCACCACTAATATCTATTAGCTGAGCAGATTGTGCTAATTCTGGTCCAGTTGGTAAATATCTATCTTTTGTTATTTTATTCATTGCTAACAAATATTTACCCCAAGGTTTAGCAGAATCTCCACCAGGGATCATTAAATGTCCTATTGAATAATAAACCGGAATTCTATCAAGGACCTTGCAAGTTTTGTAATCATATTTAACAACCTCCGAAGATACAAAGCATGAAGTGTAAGCATTTCCTTTTCCATCAAACTCAGTGTGTAATGGTCCAAGACATGGTTTGGGAACTTCACAATGATTTACTGCTTCGTATTTAATAACGGGAATACCATCGACTTCTTTTTCAAACTGTTTACCTTCTATCGCTTTTAACATCTTAGAGAAGGAATGGATAGGAATTACTGTTGCAAGCTTTCCTCCCCCAATTATATATTCTCCTGTAGGATCTACGTCAACACCATGAGGAGATTTTGGTGTTGGGAGATAGTATATTGACCCAGGGCAATCTTGAGGTGTTAACATTTTTACTGATTTAATAACTTCGGATGTAGCCATATGTTTAGTTTCATCTAAAATGTTATGATAGTATTCTGTAGGAACATCTTTTCCTTTACCTTCTGCAACACATTGTTCTAATTTTTTCCAATTGACAGCTGCGATATAATCCTTATCATTCTTTGATGCATTAATTTCTAATAGGGTGTGGGCTTGTTCTGTATTGTATGATGTAAAGAAACACCAATCGTGAGATGGTCCTTTACCACAGTGAGCTAAATCGTAATTATATCCAGGGACAAGGAGTTGAAATGCTAATGACATTTTTCCGTCCTTGGGATCAAGTTTAATAAAACTTATCGTTCCTTTAAAATTTTGAGCATAAGATTTGATTTCCACATCCTTCTGTGGAATTGGTACGCTAAATCTTGTAGATGCAGTAAGATACTCAGAATTTTCTGTAATAAAAGATGAAGCATGGTTTCCAGCTGCATTTGGAATCTCGATAATTTCTGTTGTTTCAAAAGTAGTTAAAGAAATTTTTGCTATTCTTGGAGTGTTGTTTGCATTTATGAAAATCCATCTTCCGTCTGGTGCACCGTTAGTTTGAGATAGCTCAGGGTGGTGGCGCTATCGTCCCAGGGTACAAAACCGTATGAGGTCATAAGCATGGGTTTTGTCTCTGGAGTATATCCATAACCGTTTTCAGGAAATTGTGAAAAAACAGGTATTATCTTAAGCAACCGACCAGAAGGTAATCCATACACGCTTAATTGTCCATTAAATCCTCCTGATAGGAAAGCGTAAAATTCATCATACTGTCCAGGAGGAACATAAACTTTTTTCGCAGCATCTTCAAAACCACCAGCACCACCTGTTGATTTTACTTGCTCCTTCGAGGGGCATCCAAAAATTAACAATGAAGACAGGGAAATTATCCCTGCACCAAATAATAATTTTCTCATAGCATAAACCTCCATTTTAAAGTAGTTAGTATATATATTTAAGGAATTTTTCTATATGCTCATTGATTTAAATCAAAGAAATCTAAATATAATTTCACGATTTTTTTATAGTAATATTAAACAAAATTAAATTAAAATTAAACATAGAATTCTTTTATTAAAAAGAAGAGAATAGTTTATTTTTTTGTTAATTTTAACAATATATGATTTGTACAGTTAATACTTCGTATAAAAATTCAAGAAAGATAAAATTCCTCGCTGTCTGCAGAATGACATGAAAGGCGGGTCAATTTTTTTGATGCTTGAACATTAAAGTCTCTCTGTCATATTAAGGATGAAGTCCGAAAGATCTTTTATTTAATTTAGAGCCTTTTGTCAATTTCTCACCCGACGTATCATTGTTTATAAAGTTTATAAAGAGATTAGAGATTCTAAGTATAAGAACCCACACAAGGTTCAGTGTGGGTAAACAAAAATTCTATTTTGATTGGTTATCAACAGATCTTAAATATTCAAGTACGGCACGAGCCTCTTCCTCTGATAAATTTTGTGGGGTCATTTGTGTTAAATAAGTTTCATATAATGCTTTAGCAACTGGATCTTTTTGTGTCATCTCGACAGGATTCAATATCATATTCATAATCCACTCAGGCTTCATTGCTAAAGTTACACCTTTTAAAGGAGGTCCAACGTATTTTTCATCTAATTTATGACACATGCTACACTTCATTTTAAAAATTTCTTCTCCCTTTTTAGCCATTTCTTGATCTATTTTATCACTTATCTCTACTTTTTTAATTGGACCAATTCCTATATCTGAAGTTTGATTGACTTGTCCTGATTTTTCATTTTTCCCTGTTTCAGCGGTTGTTGAAATTTGACTTGTTGGGGCTTTTTGCTCCTTTTGTTCTACTTGCCCTTCCTCTTTTTTTTGACAAGAAATAATTACCAAACCTATTAATGCAGAAACAAAAAGTTTTCTCTTCATAGGATTATCCTCCTTAAATAAATTTAATGATGATGTTTTGACTCAAATCTAGGTAAGAACTCTTTGTTTATTAATTCCTGAACCTCTTTCCAGTTATATATCTCTCCTCCTTTTTCATTTTTCATCTTAGTTGCTTCTTCAATAGACTTATAAGCTGACAAATTCATTCCCATCATAGTTTTTATTTTATCGCTTTTTAGGAAATATGCATCAGAAGCATTTATAAACTCTGAAGGGTTTAAGAAATTAGGAACTTTGATTTCTTTAATCTTATCTTTGTTAAGTATATAATAAGCTACTGCACATTCTATGCTACAAAAAGTAATCTTTTTATTCTCATTAGTTATTCCTATTGAGCCAAATTTTTCACTTTTAACAATCATACCACAAAATTGGCATTTGTCAACACCATAATTGAGTAATATTCTTTCTTCTCCAAATGCTCCTATTACTACAAATAGTAAGATTATCAAAGATTTAAAAATTTTCATTAACGTTTACCTCCTTTCGTAAGTTTAACAAGATAATGGTAATGATTTTATATAAATAAATTCATTGATTAAGATCAATTATTTTCTTTATAACTAAGATAGAAGTTATATAATCAGGATTTCTTTGAATTGGGAATGAAAGGTTTGGAAAAAACCTAACCGTACAATTTTCATCCTTAACATATTTTCCTATACTTCTTTTGACTTATACACTTCTATTAGTCATTAGATGAGAAAGACATCTTTAAAGCTTTTTTAAATGTCCTGAATATGTTATTTTTTCTGCTGGTATTGAATCATCATTTAAAAATTCTAAAATCTTATTTTGATTTTCCTCAATTTCTTTCATTGCTTTTTCAAGCTCTTCGGCAGTATAGGTAAAGTGCATTTCTGCTGATATTACATGAGGTATACTTTGAATTATCCTAATTTTAGCAATTTCTTCATCTGCATCCCTGCCTTCTATTGTTACTACAATCCTACCTTTTTCATCATAAAAATGAATATCACATACATTACTATTTTCTAATTCTTTTAATACATCATTTAAAAATTCTGGTCTTGTTTGAACAACTATTGATGAGATGTTTTTTACTTCGTCCATTACTTTATCCTCCAAATAATTATTTTTCCATCATCTGAACCGCTTACAAGTTCATCTTCAGATAAAAAGGTCATAACTCCAACTGTAGAATGATGACCTTTTACCGTTGTTAATTTATCAATAATAAAATCATAAATGCCTATATCATTTGATTCGTTATATTGAAATGCACACTTTTTAGCACTTGGTGAGAGTGCAACAGAAAATACTATAAATTCAGCTTCTAATTTTTTATAACTTCCTGTATTGATATCATAATACCCAACTCTTCTATCTCTACCTCCGGTTAGAATTTTACCTGATTTGCAATCTACTCTATAAATTTGGTCTACGTTAACTTTATCAAATTTTCTAATTAATCTTCCTGATTTTACATCAACTAAATAAGCAGTTCCGCCTTCGTCTCCTATCACTAACCTATTTTTATTATCACAAAGAGCCATATCTCCAAAAGAATAATTTCCAATTTGGGTCCTGTATACATATTTACGAGATTTTAAGTCAAGAAGTATAAGCTCATCTCCTTTTGTAGTTAGAATAACTAAATCGTCGCTAAAAAATCTTAGCTTTGTTAGTTGTAAGTTTGCATTTGCAGGAATTATTTTGATTAGTTTATTATCTTGCTCAACATAAAACTCTCTATTACCTCCAGTAGCTTCTGTAATCATTGCAATAGTTTTACCGCTTGGAGAAATGTCCACAGAAAATACTTTTGGAGGTTGATAGCCACCCATAAAATCTTCAAATTTTGGTAAAGTTAATTTTCTAATTAGCTTTCCCGATTTCTTATCTAAAATTTCAACCGTTCCTTTTTCTGTCGAAACTATAAGATTATTTTGGTAATTAACTATATCTAAAACCCCTCCACTAACTTTGATTTGCTTTTCTATGGTTATACTAAAGCTGTTAGAAAAAATAAACAAAATTGCTAAAAATATGTACTTGTTCATCTTATAAACTCCTTGCAACTATAGCGTTAACTGGACATGTGATTATACAAAAACCGCAGCCAGAACATTTATCAGTGATAATTTTTGGTTTAAATAAACCTTCAAATTTTATTGCATCATCTAAGCAAGGGTCTTTACATGAAAAACACATAGTTTTATTCCAAGCCAAGCATCTTTCGGTAATTATCTGAACTTTTGCAGAAATCTTTCTATTATCTTTATCAATTAAAACACCTTTATTACAAGCTTTATAACATTCTCCACAAAATGTGCACCCTGAACTATTAAAAACTACATAAACTGAACCATCTTCATATCTTTGAAGAATCTTTTCTTCACATTTAGAGATACAATAACCTTCACAATCTTTACAAAGACTAAAATCCGATTCTTCTGATATATATGGAGGTCTTATTAAATTAAAATCCTTGGCCTCTTCTTTTTCTTTAATATCCAAATGTGAATCTCTTGAATCTAAGCTTTCTTTCAAGAGGGAAGGGATAGCCGAAAACAGCCCCCTTCTGCTAATTTTATTATCCATTAATGGTGCTCTCCTGAAGGGACGTTATCACTTGGAGGACCACTAAATTTTTCATTATCAATGGCTGTTCCACCAAGGTCGACGCCTTCCATAATGTTTTGAATAAGTTTTGATCTTTCTTTAGCCTTGGGATCACGATAATCGGGCTTAAATGTATTTTTAACTACCGGCTGAACATCTAACTGTGGAGCATGGCATTGTGTACAGTTGTATCTTCCTTGGTATAAATGGTTTAATTTTTGTCCTGTTCTAAAATTTATAAAATGAGTTGGAGGAATTGGAGTTGCTTTAACTGCTTTAGCTACTTCAGGCATATGGCATCCAAGACAAGCGTTGTTTTCCTTTGTAATTGGAAGTAGTCCTTCAGTACTGTGTGGAATTTGTGGAGGAGCGTTTTCATATGCTCTTTTGTACTTTTTAGATGTTCCGGGGGGTGGTTTTGGAGCATATTCAGGATCTATTATTGCTGGAGGTGCAGTATCTTCTTCTTCAACAGGAGCTTGTCTAATTCCAATCTCTTCTGGAGTTATTTCCGATTTTGCCTGATTTGGAGGTTCTTTTGCTATAACTTTATTAATTAAGAAAGTTGTTGAAATCAATGAAGTACTAACAACCGCCATTAATGTTAGAATTTTAAATTTTTTAAGCATTGGTTTTGACCTCCTTTTCTGGATTTTTGATTTTTAGCTTAAAATTTAATGCATCTGCGGGACAAACTTCTATGCATCGTCCACAGTTGATGCATGCTCCACTATTAACAAAGCTGGTATAACCATCCTTCCCAACCATAGAAAGAACTTGTTTTTCAGGACATACTGATTTACATTCCATACATAAAGTGCATTTTTCATGGTTATGGTGGACCCTTATAATACTTTTTTGACCAATTATTGAATAGAAAGCACCTAAGGGACAAAGATGTCCACACCATCCGTTTTTTATAACAAATAGATCAAAGAAAAATATTGAAGCAACAATCGTCCATCCAAAACCCATTCCAAAAATTAATCCTCTGTGAAGAATAGAAATAGGGCTGACCATTTCAAAAGCTGCAGTACCAACAATAGCTGAAATAATAATACTTAATCCAAGAATCCAATATCTAACACTTCTGTTGATGTACAAAGGATGGAACTCGTCTCTATCCAGCTTAAATTTTTTCCTAATCCAATTTGCTAAATCGGTTACCATATTTACAGGACAGACCCACGAACAAAATGCTCTTCCTCCAATAGTCGCGTAAAATAACATTACAATTAATGCACCAATAAGAGTATCTGTTGCAACTAATGCTCCTGTTGCCAAAATTTGCAATACAGCAAACGGATCTGCCATAGGAATCGTTCCAAGTATTTTTGAAGAGCTTAAATTTCCTTGCAATATTTTCCAGCCATAAACATTCCCGCCTATATAAAGTGCAAGGATAGTAATCTGGGTTAATCTTCTTAGGAAGAGGAATTTGTATCTGTGAAATAGGGAGCCTTTTTCTTCTTCAATTGGTTTTTCAACTACGTTTTCCATTTAAAAGCCCTCATTTAAATAATCTTCAGCTTTTTTATGTGTTCTTTCTGTCTTTTGGGTTTCAATACCCTTAGATCCCTCCAATCTTTTTTCATCCTCTTCCATCCATCCTTTTACATAGTGTTTTCCTGCTTTTCCAAGGGCTATATTTCTTGGAAGAACAAATATAGCTGCTTTTTCTGTTACACATGCATGTTCGCATAATCCACAGCCTGTGCAAAAGTCTGCATGAACGACAGGTCTTAAATAAGCATGTCTTCCTGTTCTTTCATTCCGTTCATATTCAAGGGTTATTGCTTTATCTATAAGAGGGCATGCTCTATAACAAGCATCACATTGTATACCCCAGAAAGCAATACAATTTTCATGATCAACAACAGCAAGACCCATTCTCGCTTTATTAATGTCAAGAGCTTCCTTCCCGTTTTTAATAGAAGAAACCGATTTAATATTAAGGGCACCTGTTGGACAAGGTGGCACACAAGGTATATCTTCACACATCCTACATGGATTGGTTCGCGGTATAAAGTAAGGAGTACCTAAGGGTTTATTGTCGCCTGGTTTAGCAAGATATAAAACGTCATAAGGGCAACCTTCAACGCATAATCCACACTTTATGCATTTTTTGATGAAATCTTCTTCTGGTAAAGCTCCTGGTGGTCTTAGAATAAGAGGATCACTTTTTGCCTCATATACAAAACCAGCCCATAAAGAACCCCCAAGGAAGGAAATCCCTATTCCTTGAAGGGTATTCACTATAAGCTTTCTTCTGCTTATTTTTGTTTTTTCATCCATAGCTTAATACCTTCTAATTTAAGCTTTATAAATTTTTACTGCACATTTTTTGAAATCATTTTGTTTTGATATAGGACAGGTTTGGTCAAGAGTAACTTTATTTATGTAAACTCTCTCATCAAACCAAGGAACAAATACCAAGCCTCTTGGTGGTCTATTTCTTCCTCTTGTTGCAACACGAGCTTTTACCTTACCTCTTCTGCTTTCCACCCAAACAAGCTCTCCATCCTTAACACCTATTTTTTCCGCATCTTTTGGATGCATATAACATAGAGCCTCTGGAACAGCCCTGTAAAGTTCCGGAACCCTCATTGTCATTGTACCACTATGCCAATGCTCTAAAACTCTTCCTGTACATAACCAGATTGGATATTTTTCATCAGGGACTTCAGGTGGGTCCATATAAGGTCTAAAGAATATTTTCGCTTTATTTTTAAGGTCAACCATTTCTTGTGAAGGTCCATGAAGATTTCCTTTTGGAATCTTTTTGAAAGCAGGTCCATAGAATGCAAACTCACCAGCCCCAGCTTTTCTTGCATATGGATCATACTTAGCGTTAAATCTCCATAAAGTTTCTTTTCCATCAACAACAGGCCATTTTAATCCTCTAACTCTATGATATGTATCAAAGTCTGCAAGGTCGTGACCATGTCCAAGTCCAAACTTTCTGTACTCTTCAAATAGATATTTTTGAATAAAGAATCCATAACCTTTCCAAGGCTTGCCATCAACACCGATAACATTTCTCTTGTCTCCTTCAGCCTCTGTGTTTAAAAATCCTTTTCCAATTGGATCTGGCCATTTATAGCTTTTTGCTTCAGCATTTGCAAATAATACATCGTATAATGTCATTTCTGGATCATAGCCCATCGCTTTAGCCTGGTTTAAAACATCGGGTAAAACAGTTCCATTTGGTAGCTTCCATTCTTTCCATACTTCTTTTAATTTAAAGAATTTTGAAAATTCAATGACTTGCCATGAATCAGACATTGCTTCTCCAACCGGAGTAACTTGCTGTCTCCAGAGCTGAGTTCTTCTTTCAGCATTACCATAGCCACCCCATTTTTCATAAATCATTGCTGATGGTAAAATTAGATCTGCAACTTTTGCAGATATTCCTGGGTATGCTTCAGAAACTACAATAAAGTTATCCATTTCTCTTGCAGCTTTAATCCAATGATTTGCGTTTGCTGTATCTTGCCATGGATTACAAACTTGAACCCATGCCCATCTTATTTTTCCATCCTCAAGATCTCTCATTATTTGGACGATATGAGACCCTGGTACTGGATTTATTGTACCTTCAGGAACTTTCCATATTTTTTCAGCAATTTTTCTGTGTTCCGGATTGTTTACAACCATATCTGCAGGTAATCTATGTGAAAATGTACCAACTTCTCTTGCTGTTCCACAGGCAGAAGGCTGTCCTGTTAAGCTAAATGCACCTTCACCCGGCTTTGCCATTTTACCAAGTAATAAATGAACCATGTAAGCTTGTTCGTTAACCCAAGTACCACGCGTATGTTGATTAAATCCCATTGTCCAAAATGTTACAACCTTTCTTCCTTTCTCTATATAAAGCTCTGCCATAGTTTTTAATTTTTCTTTGAATTGTTCAAGTGGTTCATCTGGATCGCCCTTGGCTATTCTTGCAACATAATCTAAGGTGTAAGGCTCAAGTGCTTTTTTGAATTCTTCGAACGTAATTACCCAATGAGCATCAGCTTGTCCAGAATGTTTCATTTCAAGAACGTCTTTTGGTTTTACTCCAAGATATGCTAAAGCAGGTGCTTCTGTTTCTGAGATTACTTTTTTCTTCTGTTTAATCATTGTCTCTTTTTCTAAGCTTGAATATTTAGGATTGTCAACATCTTCTCTCATACCATAGCCTATATCAGCATATCCGGTTGTAAAAACACAGTATTTATCTACAAAATTTTTATCTATTGCTTCAGGATGGTTGTATACTATTTCCCTTGCTATATAGTTGAAAATTGCAAGGTCTGTATTTGGTCTAAAAACAATATCAATGTCGGCAATATCCATTGTTCTATGTCTAAAGGTCGATAAAACAACTACTTTAACTCTATCTGGGTTTGATAACTTTCTATCAGAAACCCTTGACCATAGTATAGGATGCATTTCTGCCATATTTGAACCAAATGCAACGATTGTGTCTGTTAATTCTATATCATCATAGCAACCAGGCGGTTCATCTATTCCGAAAGTTTGCATAAAACCAGCTACGGCACTTGCCATGCAGTGACGAGCGTTAGGGTCAATGTTATTACTTCTAAATCCTGCTTTCATTAATTTAAGAGCTGCATAACCTTCCATAATAGTATGTTGACCAGAAGAGAAAAATCCAATACCTGTTGGTCCAAGCTGACTATAGTACTTCTTGAATTGTTTTGTCATTTCTTCGTAGGCTCTCTGCCAGCTAACAGGCTTAAATTTTCCTTTTTTGTCAAACTCTCCTTTTTCATTCATCCTTAGAAGGGGGGTTGTTAATCTATCTTCACCGTACATAATTTTTGCTGTAAAGTAACCTTTTATACAGTTCAACCCTCTGTTAACTGGTGCCTTTGGATCTCCTTTAACTGCTACAATTCTATCATCTTTGGTAGCTATCATGATTCCACATCCAGTTCCACAGAATCTACATACAGCCTTATCCCATCTCCATCCTGCTTGCGATTCGGTTGCAGCTAAAACTTCTTCAGGTATTTCCATCCCTATCGCAGTTGCTGCAGATACAGCCGCAACAGTTTTCAAAAAATCCCTCCTGGAAATTTCAAGAGCAACATTTTCTTTTTCTTCCATCTTACTCTCCTTCTCCCATTTAAGATAATGGGGTATGGATATTTGTATTCCGCCTCACATACAGGCGGTACTTTAAAATTTCAGATTTTTAAATCTTAATTTAACTTTATATGTGATTAAAGTCATTGATTTAAATCAAGAGTAAATTTTAAGACAATTTTAAACTTATTTCTAAAATTATCAAATACAAAATAAGTTTGCAGATAATAAAAAATTCATAAATAGCTTTATTATGCTTTTCACTTTTTTAAGAAAAAAGAGGCGCTTCCTTTTTATGAAGCGCCCGGGAGAAAACACAACTGTGGAGGTGCGAATATGGAGATTTCAATATTCAGAATATATTAAAGATTTATAAAAAGTCTTTGATTTTGGTCAAAAAAATTAGTAATTAAGTAGATTCAATTTCCTTACTAATTTAGATTAAAGAGGTGAAAAAACTAATAAATTCAGAGCAAATTATGTATAAACATTCAAAATTCACTCTCACGCCAAAATAAGCAACTTTATTTTTAAAAACCTATTCCTACAATCATTTAACCAATCCTAAATTTAAAAATTTTTTTAAACTCATTACCTTAAATAATTCACTTCCTCTAAAGTCATTGACTTAAAACATCTTTAAATTTTTTGACATTACACTATATTTAGTGTATTATTTAGTTTTACATACTATATATAGTGGAGGTAATAAAAATGGCACTTATAGGAAAAACATCAGTTAGAGACAATATCAGATTGTCAGAAAATCCAAGATACCCAATTTTCAAAGAGCTATACACTAAGCAGAAAAAAGCCGTATGGTTTCCGGAGGAGTTAAACATTCAACAAGACGTGCTTGATTATAAATCTCTCTCACCAACAGAAAAAGATTTATTTGACAGTGCTGTTGGATACTTTGCATCATCTGAATTATTAGTCCAAAACGTTGTTGGAAATGGATTTTTTCCGGTTTTAACAGACCCATACGCAAAGATGAGCTTTTCTACCCAAATGTTTATGGAAAACATTCATTCAGACTTTTTCGAAATCATTCTCAACTCCTTTGATATGGACAGAAAAAGAATATACAACATCACACTTGAAGATAAACTGCTAAAAGAAAAGCAAGAGTTAATCGTTCGAGCAGTTGACAGAATAACTTACGGAAAAGCAGACCCAGACACGATAGAAGGCAAAAAGCAGATACTAACTTCTATACTTTTAAATAACATCATTCAAGAAGGATTATTTTTCTATTCAGCATTTGCACACTTCTTTGCTATGAAAGACACGGGAAAAATGAAAAACGTAGTAAGCGGTGTAGAGCTTATTTTGATAGATGAAAGCCTCCACTTACAAAACGGCATAGAAGCCATCTTAACAATGGTTGAAGAAAACCCTGAGATAGTTGATGATTACCAATTTGTTGAAAACATAAGACAATCTATCATTGATGCTGTAGAGCTTGAATTAAACTATCTAAAAACTAAATTCGGCGGGACAACCATCTTCGGTGTTTCTTATGGAGAGCTTGAAAGATATATGAAGTATATAGCAGATAGAAGATTAATAGAACTTGGATTTGACCCACAGTTTGGAATAGACCAAAACCCACTTAAATTCTTACAGAAAGAAGACGTTAAAAAATTAACAAACTTCTTTGAAGTTTCATCAACTGAGTATACGAATTTTTAACGTGAGACGTATGGCTTTATTAATAAAGAATAAGTTACACCTTGGGGTGAGAAATTAGTGATTTTTGTAGAATTTAAAAAGGAGATCCTTCGGACTTACGTCCTTAGGATGACAGGAAAAAGTTGGATAATAAGCATTAAAGGAAGGATAGCCTTATTTGTCATTCTGAGCGAAGCGAAGAATCTCCTACTTTTATTTAATTTCTCACCCGACTTGCTGTAACTTTTTAATAAAGAATAACTTACTTAATTCCACGTTTCGCTCACATTTAAATAAAGGAGGTAGGCAAATGAATGGACACAAAAACAGAATTGTTGTAAAAAGAGACGGAACCCAAGAAAAATTTCAAATGAAAAAGCTTGTAGATGCTATATTTGCACTTCTTGAAGGGCTTGACCTGCCGGATGATTACGAAATAGTCTTCAAAATTACAAAAGAACTTGACTTAAAAATTCCAGAAGTAGTTACAACAGAAGAATTAGACTATTTAGTATTAAAAGCTATCGAACATCTTATTCCGACAGGTTCAATCTATGACACGATAGCGACAAGACAGCTTTTGAAAATCATCAACAGAAGAATAGAAAGGAGATTTTCTTCATTTAAAGATTACATAAACTATGCAGTAAACGAAAAATTGCTAAAACCGGAGCTTTTAAATTTTGACATAGACCTACTTGAATCTAAAATAGATTACTCAAGAGATAACAATCTTGATTACTTTGGACTGTCAACGTTAAAAGATAGATATCTTACAAAAGACAGAAACTTTGAAACTATAGAAAAGCCGCAGTGGTTCTTTATGAGAGTAGCAATGGGAATAGGAAATACAGAAGAAGAAATATTAAAAATCTACGATAAACTATCAAATCTTGAATACTTACATTCAACACCAACTTTATTTAACTCAGGAACTCTTACAAATCAGTATTCAAGCTGTTATGTAAACGTAGTTGATGATTCTCTCGAGTCTATCATGGATAAAGCAAAAGAAACTGCATTCTTAGCAAAATATGCAGGCGGAGTTGGAACAGATATTACAAGAATTAGAGCTACAGGGTCAAAAATCCATTCTTTAAATGCAAAATCAAGCGGAATAATTCCATTTATAAAAATCTTTGATACTATCGTAAACGCAATCCAGCAAGGTGGCAGAAGAAGAAGTAGTCAAGTTATGTACTTACAACCTTGGCATTTAGACGTAGAAGCATTTTTAGATTTAAGAGAAACTACAGGAAACCCCTACTTTAGAACCCCTTCTTTAAACACAGCCCTATGGATGCCGGATGAAATAATGAGAAGAATCAAAGAAGGAGAGCCTATCTATCTATTTGACCCTGCAGAATGTAGAGAATTAGTAACAAGCTACGGAGAAGAGTTTGCTAAAAAATACCAAGAATGTATAGAAAAAGCAGAAAGAGGAGAGTTAGAGCTTTGGAAAAAGATAGACAGTAGAGATTTCTATAAAAAATATCTATTCAAACTTGCAAAGACAGGACATCCATGGCTTACATTCAAAGATGCACACAATAGACACAACCCATGTCCTAAATACAGTGTAATTAACTCATCTAACCTATGCACAGAAATATCAATACCAAACTCACCTCAGTCAACAGCAGTTTGCACCCTTGCATCTGTTAACTTAGCAAGACATTTGAAGAAGGTTGAACGTGAGACGTCAGACGTGAAACGTGAAGAGCTAAGTCCTAACGAAAAAAACACGTCTCACTTACTCACTTATTCACCTACTCACTCCATCGATTGGGATAAACTAAAAGATACACTTGAAACAATGGTTGTTGCACTTGATAACATTTTAGATAAAAACTTTTATCCATCAGAAGAGTCAAGAAAAAACACAATGGACTTAAGACCTATTGGCATAGGATTGATGGGATTCCATGAAGCATTGATCTATCTTGGAATTCCATACGACAGCGATGAAGCTATAGAACTTGCAAAAGAGATAGCCAAATTTATGAGAGAAACAGTGTATAGAAAATCTGAAGAGTTGGCAAAAGAAAGAGGAGCATTCCCGCACTATTATGAAGTGAGTAAGCGAGAAAGTGAGAAAGTGAAAAGTGAAGAACTAAATCCTAACGAAAAAACACCTACTCACCTACTCACCTACTCACCTACTCACCCTTATAACTATCCTCCAAGAAGAAACGCAGTCTTACTTGCAATAGCACCAACAGCATCAATCTCAATCATAGCAGGAACTTCTTCAAGTATAGACAACTACTTCTCTAATATTTTCTCAAGAGATACACTATCAGGCAAATTTATCGTAGTAAACAAGCCACTTATGAAAATGTTGGAAGAAAAAGGTATCTGGAATGAAGAGATGCTGGAAAAAATAAAAGCAAACCAAGGAAGTATTCAGTATATAGATGAGCTGGAAGGAGTAGTGGATAAAAGACTATTCAAAACAGCATATGAAGTAAGCCCATACAGACAAATAGATATAGCAGCAGCATTCCAACAGTATATAGACCAAGCTGTTTCTAAATCTTTATACATAGAAGAAGATTTAAGAGATGATATGGAAAACATCTACATGTATGCTTGGGAAAAAGGACTTAAATCAACCTACTACTGCTTTATAGACAAAACTATCAAAGGTGAAAAATACACAATGAACGTAAACAAGAGAGGAGAAAGAAGAGGTTTTGGACTTGCAAGAGCTAAAGACCAAGTTAATAAAGATTTAGAAGAATTGGAAAGAATGGCAAGAGAAAAATATGGTGATGAGATAGTTGATAAGGTTAAAGCAGGAAACGTAGATGCATGTCCTACTGACCCGTTGCTTGCAAAGATATGTCCAAGCTGTGAATAATAATTACGCTGGGGGCTTTAAAATCAGCCCCCAATAAATCTGCTTTTAACTTCATTGAGACATTTTATTAAATTTAATACTTTTTTTATCGTCATTCTGCAGCCGGCGGAATCTCCTAATTTTATTGAATTTCTCACTAGACGTGCATGATTTATTATTGTAAGCTATTGTTAAACATATACTTCGTTTGTTGGCTGTATCTTCTGAGTTTGTTTCAAACCCTGCTTTAAGTAAATGACATAAAATCTTATTGTGAAGAATCTCATAATTCAAGTAATTTTCCTTATTCTAAAATAGAATAAAATATTAAAAACATAGGAAATCTAAATGATAAAAAAAGAAGATTTAGAAAGAGAAATAGAAAGTTTACCGGAAGAAGTTATAAAAAATGGATATTCAAAAGGATATAATCCAAATGACATTTTATGTAGAATGTGTGCGTATAAGTCATGTATGCAAGAAAATTCAGGAAGAAATCTTATCAAACAAGCTCTGAAAAAGAAAGATAACAAATGAGATATATAAAAACAGATTTAACTTGTAGGCTTGATAACCTTCCATGGACTTGGTTTCATACTAAGTTTGTTATGGCTCTTGGCATAACCTGGATATTAGATGCTTTTGAAGTTGTAATCGTAAGCGTAGTTTTAAAGTCTATGGCTAAATCTTTAAATCTATCTGTTTTTCAATCATCTTGGCTTGTTAGCAGTTTTTTAATTGGTGCTTTGGTTGGAGCGTTTATTTTTGGTTATTTAGCTGATAAGTTCGGAAGAAAGAAAATATTTTTCATAACACTACTTTTATACTCTCTTGGAACATTTTTAACAGGCTTTGCTAACTCTTTTGAAATTGCATTGCTTTTAAGATTTATCACAGGATTTGGACTTGGTGGCGAGTTTTCTGCTATCCATTCAGCGATAGATGAGTTTATTCCATCAAGATTTAGGGGAAGAGTTGATGGTTTTATAACTGCATCATGGAATCTTGGAAGTATTTTTGCTTCTTTGGTTGGGATGTATCTACTGTCTTCATTTCCTGAAGAAAAAGCTTGGCGGTATGCGTTTTTATTTGGCGGTAGTTTAGCACTATTGATAGTATTTATAAGATTTTTCATTCCAGAATCTCCAAGATGGCTAATATCGAAAGGACTAATAGAAAGAGCCGAAGAGATTGTATCTGAATTAGAAAAGAAATATCATGCAAAGCCAATAAACAAACAGTGCGAAATTCCTGTATTTGAGGGTAGTTTATTAGATGCGGTGAAGATTATTCTCAAAAAGTACAGAGGAAGGTTTTTATTTGGAACGGCTATGAGTTTTACAATTTTGACAACATACTATGGCTTTATTACTATCTTACCTTTGGTAATTACAAATCAGTATAATCTTCCTACAAAAGAAATTCCAAATCTTTTACTAACTGCAAGCATTGGTGGTTTAATCGGTGGTATAGTTGTATCTTTTTTATCTGACAAGCTTGGTAGAAAAATAACAGGAACGACTGTAGCTTTATTTTCTCTCTTAACATCTTTTTTCTTTTTAACATCGCAGGATATTTATACTACAGTTTTTGTTTATTCATTGGTTGCATACTCTTTTGCAAGCGTTGCTTATGTATCTGCGATGGAGGTTTATCCTTCTTATTTGAGGGCTACAGCTATCGGTGTTTTATCTGTCATTGGAAGAATCTCAGGAATGCTGGCTCCACCAATACTAACCTATCTTGCAACTATAGATTATAAATTAAGTGTATTAGGTTTAAGTTTGCTGTGGCTTATAGGTTTTATAGGATTTTTTATATGGTCTAAATTTGGCGTTGAAGCAAAAGGAAAATCTATTGAGGATATAACTTAATCAGATCATAAACATCCTCTGTATTATTGTAAATAAGTACAATTTTTAGCTTTTCTTCTTTGTTTAAAATATCTAACATAACATCATCTTTTAATCTTTTATATATTTTTGTTGTTGATAGGTCTAAAATTTGTGAGGCATCAAAATTATCTATACTGTAAGTTTGATTTTCTGATTTCCAAAATCTTTGGATTATACCAAAATTTGGATGCTCTGTAAGTTCTATAGGAAACATTTGGATTACTTGATTTTCTGTAATTTCTATCTCTATTTTTTGTGGTGTATATCTAATTAGTTTAAATATCATGGTTGTTTGTATAAGGGGGCGAAAAACAGCCCCCATATATTATTATTCTTGTAAAGCTTCGTAAACGTGTCCTACAAGCTCTTCAGATGGTTTTAATGTCTTCTTACCTGGTTCCCATTTAGCCGGGCAAGCTTCATCTGGATGAGACATTAAGTATGCGTTGGCTTTCATCTTTCTTACAAGCTCATCTGCATTTCTTCCTACGTTGTAGAAGTTAACTTCAGAAGATACAAGCTTTCCTTCTGGGTTAATGATGAAAGTTCCTCTTAAAGCTAAACCAGTGTTGCAGTCGTATACTCCAAACATTCTTGAAACTTTTCCTGTTGGGTCTGCACCCATCGGATATTTTACGTTTGCAAGTAATTTTTCATCTCTTTGCCATGCAAGGTGAACGAATTTTGTATCTGTAGAAACAGAAACAACTTCAGCACCAAGCTTTTTTAATTCTTCGTACTTTTCAGCTAAATCTGCTAATTCTGTTGGGCATACGAATGTAAAGTCTGCTGGATAGAAGAATAAAATTGCCCATTTCCCTTCTTTTTTAGCATCTGCTAAAGAGAACTTTCCAAACTTCCCTGTTGATGGATCGTAAGTTTCCATCTCAAAATCTGGTACTTGTTGACCTACTAAGATTACTTTTTCTTCCATGTGATACACCTCCCTTTAAAAGTTTTAATTAATCTTATCAGTAATCATTATTATTTTGTTATGACTTTAATCATCCTATATAAATATAGTCGGGTAAAAAATTCAATAAAAGAATGAGATTCTTCGCTTCGCTCAGAATGACAAATAAGGTTATCCTTTCTTTGATGCTTATCATTCAACCTTTCTCTGTCATCCTGAGGACTTCAGTCCGAAGGATCTCCTTTTTTAAATTATATAAAAACCACATGATTTCTCTCTCAAGGTATCATCCCATAGTAGTATAAATATACAATCCTTTAAAACTTTTGCAAACTTTTTTGAAAAATTGCAAAATTAGAAATCCAAGTCTATTAAAAAGCTGATAGATTAACATTTTATTTTGGCATGGTTTTTGAATAATTAAAAATTAAAGTTAAATTAAAAATTTGTAATTGACAGAGTATTTAGAATAGGTTAGATTATTAAATGAAAATTTTTAATAGGAGGTATGAAGCATGAAGAAGTTAGTTTTATCTGCACTCTCAGTAGCAGTATTAGCTGCTGGCTCATTTGCAGCTGACGGAAAAGCTCTTTTCCAACAAAAAGGATGTACAGCTTGCCACCAAGCAGCAGCTGACACAGTTGGACCAGCTTTAAAGAAAATTGCAGGTGCTTACGCTGGAAAAGAAGCTGACCTTATCAAGTTCTTAAAAGGACAAGGAAAAGCTATCGTTGACCCAGCTAAAGAAGCTGTGATGAAGCCACAACTCAACACTACAAAAGCTATGAAAGATGATGAATTAAAAGCATTGGCACAATTCATTCTTTCAAACAAGTAATTCTAAAAAATGGGGGTTAACAGCCCCCTGATTTTCTTCTGTCATGAAATTTTCAAAAAATATTTCAATCTTATTGATACTTCTAATATCAAACGTTTCTTTTGCGGAAGATGGAAAATTTTTATTTAAAAAGTATGGATGTGGTTCTTGTCATTCACCAACGGAAAGACTTGCAGCACCTTCTTTTAAAGAGATAAGAGAAAGGTATGGAAAAAGTAAGCAAGCTATTGATAAAGTCGCAAAACTTATCATAAAACCAAATCCATCAAACTGGCCAGGATTTGCATATATGCCACCATTTAACATTCCTTATGAAGAAGCAAGAAAATTAGCAGAGTATGTACTGATTTACTCAGAGAAAGAAAAACCCAATCAAACTAAATCTTATGACTTAGAAAGCGACCACTATTAAAAAGTTGGATGGCCTATCAGCCAAAATACTATAAAAGCAAACAAACTGCCGATTAATGTCAAATAAGAAGCTTTCCTACCTTTAATCTGTTTAATGATTCTTGTATGTAAAATAAAACCATAAAAAATCCAAAGTAAAAATAACATCGTCTGCTTTATATCCCAAGTCCAATGTTTACCTATGTAAATAGCAGTCCATATAGATGATGCTATTAATCCAAGGCTTAAAAATATAAAAGCTAAAATAACAGATTTATACTCAAGATTTTGAATCAATGTTAAAGAAGAAGAAAATTTAGAAACAAAAAAAGAGTTTAGTTTTTTATTTTTCAAATCTCTATCTGTAAGAATATATAAAATTGCAGCAATAGAAGAAAAAACTATCAATCCGTAAGATAAAATCAAAGATGCCACATGAAGATAAAACCAGATGTTGTTATAAATATTTTGAGTTTCTGAGTGTAAAGGTAAAGAAAAAGCAGTCAAAAACATAACCAAAGGAGCGATCAGAGAGCCAAACTCTATTAATTTTTTTCTGTATACAAAGGAAAATCCGTAAAAAACAGCTGATATAATAATCGCTAAAAAGCTTAAAAGTTCTTCCAAAGTGTTTAAAGGCAAGGCTCTAATTTCATAGGTTCTTAATAAGAATACTAAAATTTGAAGTGTAAACCCAGCTCCAAAGAAAGAATAGCCAAGTTTTTGATATTTAGAGTTTTTTGTATATAAATAAACCCAAAAACTAATAGAAGACAAAAAGTATATGACTATAAATAAAATCGTAAAAAGCTTAAACATCCAGCACCTTCTTAGGTTTTTATTTTTAATTATAACAGAAAAATTACGATTTTAACTATGATTAATAGAGACTGCTTGAAAAAACCAACATCGTCATTCTGTAGTCGGCGAAGAATCTCCGTCCTTTTACCTCTCACTCATTTATTGTATAGGCAATTCATGAATTGCCCCTACTCATTTTCTTACCTTTTAAAGAGGAGATCCTTCGGCTTACAGCCTCAGGATGACACGGAAAGGTAAGCTTACGAAAATTTTGGAACACCCTTATGATTAATAGAAATGACTTTTGTCATCAAGATTTTGAGTTTAGAATATTAAAATATTATAATATTTCAAAAGATAAAAAGAATTGGAGATAAGAATGTACTTAGACAAAGAGACGTATAAAAAAATACATATATCTGTTAAAGAGTTAAAAGAAAAGATAGATAAAGGCGAAGATTTTATACTGTTAGATGTTAGAGAGCCGCAAGAATACGCTTTTTCAAGAATTAAAGAGAAAGATGCGATGCTTGTTCCACTTATGAGTCTTCCAAAAGTTATAAACAGCCTTCCAAAAGATAAGGATATATATGTATTTTGTAGAAGTGGAAACAGAAGCCTTCAGGCTACTTTATGGCTATTACAAAATGGATTTACCCGTGTTAAAAACGTAGAAGGTGGTATTTTAGCTTGGTCTGACGAAATAGACCCAACGGTGCCAAAATATTAAAATAAGATTTTTAAATCTTTTTTTATCAAATACTTAATGTAAATTTTATATGCTTCTTCCTTTTCTGGTTCTGTTAAGTTTATGTTTGAAAAATGTTTTTCTGCTTTTTTTATGTATTTGTTTAATTTTTCTGGTGGTAAATTTTTCAGCAAATAATCAGCTACAAGGTCAGACAAGTAGATATTTTTAAGATAGTCGTTTAGCATTTCAAGCTTTGAGAAATTTACAATACTTTCAGGAATGTTGTATTTATTAAATAATAAACTCCATTTTTCAGGCAAGGAAGATTTAGAATTTAAAACTTTGGCTTTAGGCTTTGGAGTTTCTTTATTTTCCGGTGACTTAGTTTGAAGATTATTTTCAATTTCTTTATGCTTGACAAGTGATAAATCTTTTAGATGTTTGATCAATTCTTTTTCAAGAGTTTTTAAACTTTTTGGTCTTTTTTCAAGCAAGTTGATTGCTTCGATGATATCTTGAAGTTCATATTTTTCGGTTAAAGATTCTAAAAATTCTCTTTCTTTTGGGTTTAGCTGAGTAGGAAGGATATTAAACTTATTTAGATAGTGATTTATGACTGCATCTTTTTTAGAGTCATCCATTTGTAGAATATCTCCGCTGAATTTTCTAAGGTTGATGTATATTTTAACGCTTCATTGATGGTTTTTCCCGCCGAAAATGAGCCGTGATTTTTGACTATGCAGATTTTATAACCTTCTTGAAATAATTTACTTACGCCAATAGCAAGCTCTAGGGACGCTGATGGTTTTTCTACTTCTAAGATTGGTACTTTTTTTATGAATAATTCTCCTTCTATATCCATTGGTATAAATTCTCTTAGAAAGTAGCCCAAGGCTGTGGCTGTGATTGGATGAGCATGGACTACTGCATTTATGCTTGGATTGTCTTTATAGATCTGTCTGTGGACGATAAGCTCTATCGATGCTTCTTTATCTTGTTCTGTTTCTTTGTGGATTGGAAGCTTTATAATATCTTCTTCTGTCAAAAAGCCTGCCATTCTTCCTGTTTTTGTGATGTAAAGATATTCTCCATCTTTTATGCTAAGATTTCCACCATGGGATGATACGAGCTTTAACTCGTGTAAAACTCTTCCGGTGAAGATTATTTGCTGGATTATATCATTCAAGGTTAAAATCCTTTCTGGGTTTATTTTATCTAATTATATCAGAATTTTTTGTGGCTTTAATAAGCTTGATTTTTGATAGATTAATAGGTGAGTCATGGAAACTTTTAAAACGCTTAGCTTAGAGTAGTTTTCTTACTTTTAAGACTGCTTACAAAAATCATCATCGTCATTCTGCAGCCGGCGAAGAATCTCCGCCTTCATATCTCTCATTTATTCACTGTATAGGCAATTCATGAATTGCCTCTACTCACTTTTCAAAAGAGGAGATCCTTCGGACTAAAGTCCTCAGGATGACAGTCAAAGGTAAAGTCATATCTACTTATACATTCTACAATTTAAAAAAATTTAGAACACCCTCAATATACAGATTGCCTTTCACGTATAGCTTATTGTTGCTCGGTCTGCCTATTCAACTGTTAAAGTTAAATAAACTAAATTATCCTCTATTTATGTAAAAATCTATATTCAGTACCTTTTAACAATCTATCTAAATTGTCCTTATGTTTAAGGATAACAATCAATCCAATGATAAACGCTGCGTAGGTATAATAGATATTATTTTCTATAAATTTAATAATAACCCAAGAAATACTTGCTGATAGCATAGATGCAAGAGATACATAACCAGAGACAAGAAATACGCCAAGCCAAAACATAATAACAATTAAAGCAGTTTTAGAGGATAAAGCAAGTAATACACCGATAGCTGTTGCGACACCTTTTCCACCTTTAAACTTTAAAAAAATTGAAAAACAATGTCCGATAACAGACGCTATAGCAAGTAATGAAATAAGTTTTGTATCAAATATATACTTTGCGATATAGATAGGTAAAAAACCTTTTAACATATCTAAAATTAATACTAAAATTCCTGCCTTTTTGCCCAAAACTCTTGTAACGTTTGTAGCACCAATATTTCCGCTACCTTCTTTTCTAATATCTTTTCCAAAAAGCTTACTTATAATTAAGCCAAAAGGGATTGAGCCAAGTAAGTACGTGATGATTAAGTATACGATAAAATTTATTTCCATGCTTTTTCCTTATAAAATATCATGAAATACTCAAACCCAGAAACATAGGCAAGGAATATGGATATCCATAGGGTAATTTTTCCTAATTCTACAAAATTTATAGAAAGTAAAAATATTGCTAAAAGCTGGATGGATGTTTTTAACTTTCCTAAAAAATAAGCAGGAACTACAATTCCTTTGTTTACCAAAACACTTCTAACCCATGTTACAAGCATTTCTCTCGCTATAATTAAAAAAACTTCAAAAGAATTTACAATATGCTTTTCTACTAAGGCTACTAAAACTGATACTGTGAAGATTTTATCAACTGCTGGGTCTAAAAGCTCACCATGCTTTGTTACATCGTTTGAAGCTCTTGCAATAATTCCATCTAAATAATCAGTTAGAATAGCGACAATTACTAAAAAGCCAGACAAAAAATAATTATCTTTTAATATAGAGTAAATCAAAAATGGAATTATAACCAATCTTGATAATGTGACTAAATTAGCAAACCCTATATTCAATCCCTTTTACCCTTTCTTACCCAAGGTGGAATTTCTAACTCATCATAAGATAAAGATTCGGATGTAAATTCTTCTTTGGGTTTTATCTCTTCAGCATATGAAGCTATTTCTCTCTTTATAGGCGGCTCTTTTTTCTCTATTATTCCGGATGGTCTTGTTTTTAAAGAAGGCTTAGATTCCGATTTTCTTTCATCTTCAAAATCTGTCGCTATTACAGTAATTTTAATTTCATCTTCTACATCATTTATGATTGATGCACCAAATATAATGTGTGCTTCTTCATGGGCAAGCTCTCTAATTTGTGAAACAGCTTCGTTAACTTCCATAAATGATAAATCTGGACTAACTTCTACATTTATAAGCAATCTTTTTGCTCCTTGGATGGATGTTCCTTCTAATAACGGGGAGCTTGTTGCAGTCATTACAGCTTCTTCTATTTTATTTTCAGCTCTTCCAGAGCCAACACCAATTAAAGCTTTGCCTGCATTTTCCATTATTGTTTTAACGTCAGCGAAGTCTGGGTTAATCAATCCCGGAACTAAAATTAAATCAGTAATTCCTTTTACAGACCTATAAAGTATATTGTCAACAAGCTTAAAAGCATTAGCAAACGATACATTTTTACCGGCTACTTGTAATAATCTATCATTATGGATAACAAGATAAGTATCAACTCTTTCTTTTAATTGCCCCAGTCCTTCCTCTGCAATCTTTTGTCTGATTTTACCTTCAAAGCTAAAAGGTTTTGTAACTACAGCTACAGTTAAAATACCCATTTCCTTAGCTGCCTGAGCTATAACCGGACTTGCACCTGTACCTGTCCCACCACCAAGTCCTGCTGCTATAAATACCATATCAGCTCCTTCCATAGCTTCTTTGATTTTATCTAAATTCTCCAATGCGGCTTCTCTGCCAATTTCTGGCTTTGAACCAGCACCTAATCCTTTGCTAATGCTCTCTCCAATGTGAATTTTATTTGGAACAGGAAGGTAGTTTAAATGTTGTAAATCTGTGTTAACTATATATAATTCAACATCTTGAAGTCCTTCTTGATACATTCTTGCTACTGCGTTGCTTCCCCCACCACCTACGCCAAAAACTTTAATTTTAGTTGGATTTTTTGCATCATAATTTATCTCCATCTTAAGTTTCCTCCAAACAATTAGAAAAGATTCTTTATTTTATCAAAAAACTTTGTAAAAGTATCAGATATATTGAAATTAAACATTTCACTACTGTTATTAGACCCTACATGTTTATCTTTTAAGGCAGAAGCCGTAAACTGTAAACATCCTATCACTGTTGCGTACTCTGGGCTGTAGAATTTTTCGTTAAATGCCTTAAATTCTTTTGGCTTTCCAATTCTTACATCTTTTTCAAAAATTTTTTCTGCAAGATGTTGGATGTAAGGAGTGTTTGCCACTCCTCCAGTTAAAACAATGCCTGCATTTAATCTATCATAAAGTCCAGTTTTTTCAAGCTCTTTTCTTAAAATTTCAAACATTTCAGTTAATCTCCATTCTATTGTTTCTGCAATTTCATACTTTTCTAATTTGATTGTTTCTTCATCTTCTCTACTTTTAGCTTCAACAACTTCATTAAATTCTATAAATTCTGCTGATGCAACCCCAAATTGTTTTTTTATAGCCTCAGCAATATCCTTGGATATTTTAAATCTAAAAGATATATCCTTTGTTATGAGATTTCCACCAAGAGGGATAGATTTTACTGCTTCAAGATGACCATTTTTATATACTGCTATATCGCTTAAGCCACCGCCAATATCAATTATTGCAACGCCGAGGTCTTTTTCTTCTTCATAAAGTACCGAAGTTGCAGATGCTATTGGATTGACAACAATATCCATAACTCCAAGACCACTTTGCTCAACTACCTTTTTAATGTTGCTAATAGAATTAACCTTGCCTGTTATAACATTGTATTCTCCGGATATTTTACTGCCAATTAGACCAACAGGTTCATACACTATCTCATCATCATCCAAGACATACATTTTTGGGATAATATGCAAAATCTGAATATTATCATTTTTAAATTTTTCAGATATTTTTTCTATAAGCGCGTTTATGTCATTTTGGTCTATTTCTTTGTTGGATGAAGAAAAGCTTATAAAATCTTTTTCATTTTTTGATTCAATGTGAATTCCTCCAATATTTAAGACTACTGAGCTTATTCTAAATCCAGAGTTTGATTCAGCTGTTGCAACCGCTTCTTTTATTGATTTAATAGCTTCTGAAGGGTTTACTACCGCTCCTTTTTCAATACCTTTAGACAGTGTCTCTCCAAAACCTATTATATGTAATTTTCCAGTTTCATCTAAATCACCAATTACTGCAACAGTTTTATAACTTCCTACATCAAGCGCTACAAAAGTTTTACTTTTACTCATTTTGTTTCCTTGTTTAATTTTTTTACTATTATCATTTCGTCAAAACTAAAATTTAGATAAGTATAATCGTTTAGATTTTTATTTGCTAAAAATATTTTAGCTTTATTTAGGCTATCATCAAGATCATCTTTTGAAAACACCAATATTTTTCCATCACTCGTTTCGGCTGCTATTTGTGATTTTTGAATTATAAATTTAGAAAGCTGATAATCTTTAAAATTTTCCATGATCTTCTTGATTTTTAATACATCACTTTTTTGAAATTCACTATCGTTATAGTATATATTCACAAGGTTTAGCAAATTTGAGATATCTGTTTCATATAGATTTCCCTCTTCATCAACGGTAAAAACTTTACTACTTTGAATAATATTTGCAAATGACTTCTTCTCTTCTACTACCATCGTAATTTCACCAAGATTTGGCTTTAAGATTTTTATATCTTTAATAAATTGATATTTTTTTAATTTTTCTCTTAATCTATCTTCTGATATAAATATCCAATTTTCTGTTTTGAAAATGTTTTTTAAATCATTTTCTGATAATTTATCAGTTCCAACAACGTTTACTTTCTTGATTGCTACTATATCTTTTACAATTGGTAGTGTTGGGGCATAGTAGCCAAGTAAAGCACACAAAATAAGCCATACTGAGAAAAGTCCAAGTTTTTTCATCATTTTAAACTATTTTTTATTATTTTTTCTACAAGTTGGTTAAACGTTATTCCTCTTGCCGATGCAGCCTTGGGAAGAAGACTAAACTCTGTCATTCCGGGGATTGTATTTACTTCCAACACATATGGATTCTTATCGTTTTCTAAAATGATATCAACTCTTGCAGGTCCTTTGCAATTCAAAAGTTTATAAACTTTATGTCCTAAACCTTGAACGTTTTTATACACATCTTCATCTAATTGAGCCGGGCATATATACTGAGTTTTTCCTGTAATGTATTTGTTATTAAAATCATAGAAGCCTTCTGATACAACAACTTCAACAATATCAAAAACTTCATCATCAAGAATGCTAACTGTTAGCTCTCTTCCTTTGATAAACTTTTCTATCAATACTTTATCATCAAGATTAAATACTTCTTTTACAGCATTTTCATACTCTTGTTGATTATTTACTATATAAACACCAATAGAAGACCCTTCTGTTGGAGCTTTTACGACTGCTGGGAAATCTGGTCTATAATTTAAAGCCTCTTTTTCTTCTGTGAAAAATATCCAATCTGGCGTTGGAATGTCAAAGTTTTTCAAATACATCTTTGTTAGTACTTTATCCATTGCTATGACGCTTGTTTTCATATCTGACCCTGTGTAAGGAATGCCAAGAAACTCTAAGATAGCTTGAATTGTGCCATCTTCTCCACCTTTTCCGTGTAAAACTATAAATGCTAAATCTGGCTTATATTCTAAAATCTCTTTTATAAATTTATCTCTTTCTATTATGTCAAATACCTTATAATCATATCCAAGTTGGTTTAAAGCTTTTTCTACCGCTTTTCCACTTTTGATAGAAATCTCTCTTTCTCTTGAATATCCACCGTATAAAAGTGCGATTTTAGTCAATGATTTTAACCTCTCTTTCAAGATTTATCTTAAATTCGTCTAATACTTTTTTTTCGGCAAGTTCCAAGAGTTTTATTAGGTCTTTAAACTCAGCATTTCCATAGTTTACAAGAAAGTTTGCATGTTTTTCAGAAAATCCTATATCGTTTATTCTATAACCTTTTAAGCCAACTGCTTCAATCAGTTTGCCGGCATATGTTCCCGGTGGATTTTTGTAAGTTGACCCGGCTGTTGGTAAATCTAGCGGTTGCTTACTGTTTCTATCAAGCAGATGATTTTTTATAATCTCTGATATGTTTTTATCACTTTTTCTAAGCTTTAGCTTCACTTTATAAACAAAACCTCCGTTTTGAAATTGGGAGTATCTGTAAGAGTATTTAATCTCTTCTTTTTTTGAATGATTTAGCCGTCCTTCTCTGTCTATCCACCAAACCTCTTCTATTAAATCAAAGATATCGCTTCCATAAGCTCCTGCGTTCATTGCAGTTGCCCCACCAACGGTTGCAGGAATGCCGGATAGGTTTTCAAATCCTTCAAGGTTGTATTTTTTTACTACTGAAACTATGGTTTTAAAGCTTACGCCGGCTTCCGCCGTGATGTAAAAAATATCGTTTTGATTTTCTATTTCATATTTTTTTAGATTCTTAGAATGGACAAAAACTTTATTCACAATCCCATCGGAAAAAATTAGATTGCTTCCAATTCCAAGTGGATAGATGTTATCATACTCTTTAATTAAAATAGAGATTTCTTTGTGATCTTTTGGAAAATATACAATCTTTCCTTTTCCGCCAACTTTTATAGTGCAAAAATTCCTAAGGTCTATATTTTCTTGATATTCAATCGTTTTTAAAATCATTTAATATATTTTCTACGATTTTTTCATCACTGTCAAATATCGCATATTCTTTGATTTTTTTGCTTAAACTTTCTAAATCTTTGTTAAAAGCATCTTCTAATGCTTTTTTTAAAACTTCTTTACTTAAATCTTTTTCTTCAATCAATTCACACAAGCCCAAATCTTTTAGCCATTTTACGTTGTAATACTGATGGTTTGATGCTGCATAAGGAAATGGAACAAAGATAGCGTATTTGCCAAAGCATAGAATCTCGTTAACACTACTTGAACCACTACGAGAAATTACAACATCTGCAGATGTGTAAAGGTCTTCCATGTTATCAACGTACTCATAAACTGTAAGATTTTCTAAATTTGGTACTTCTACCTGCCATTTTCCTTTTATAAGGATGAATTTAATATCTTTCATTTCTGAAGCTAAGGATATTATGCTTTCAGAAAGTTTTTTTGCTCCTTGACTGCCGCCTACGACCAAAACTGTTTTCGTTTGGTTTGGCTTATATACATAATTTTTAGCTCTTTCTATGATGTTTTTTCTTAGAGGCATACCTGTTAAAACTGTTTTCTTTCTGTCAAAATACTTAGCTGTAAGTTCAAAGGTTATAAAAACTTTTTTAGCAAAGTAAGATAGAATTTTATTTGAATAAGAAGGAATTGAATTTTGCTCATGTATGTACAATGGCACTCTTGCTAAAAAAGATGCAAGCCCAAGGGGTATTGATGTATAACCACCAAAGCAGATTGAAAAATCCGGCTTTTCTTTTTTTATCTGTTTGTAGACTTTGAAGGTTGTTGATAGCAGGCTAAAAACTCCTTGAATTTTACCAACGATAGATTTCCCTCTTACTGCTCTCATTGGATATAAAATTTTTTCATCAGCCGGAAAATCTTTTTTGTTTTCTATTCCATTTGTAGTTCCGATGTATGTAATGCTAAATCCTTTTTCTTTCAGATTTTCTGCAACGGATAAAGCCGGGTAAAAATGACCACCTGTTCCACCGCCGGAGATAAAAACTTTTTTCATCCTAAGTCCTTTGAATGAAGTTTATTTTGTTAGGCTCTTTTGAAATTCTTAGTAGAATTCCTATATACAAGAAGTTCATGATCAATGAAGAACCACCATAGCTTATAAATGGTAGCGTAAAACCTGTTGATGGGAAAAGGTTTAAGGTTACAAATATATGAAACAACGCGTTTAAAGTGATAATATACGTTATACCAAGTCCAAGTGTTTGGACAAAAATATCATCTTTGCTTAAAGAGATTTGTATTCCTCTTATTAGAATAATGATATATAAAGCTAATACAAAAAAAGTGCCAAAGATGCCGGCTTCTTCGCCAATTAGAGCAAAAATATAGTCTGTATGGATTTCTGGCAGGTATTTTAATTTTTGGGTTCCACTACCTATACCTTCACCAAATGGACCTCCTTTTACAAAAGCAACCAAAGATTGAAAGGCTTGATAACCTTCCTTTGTAGATGGGTCTGGGTTTAGCATACCTATCAACCTACTTTTTGCGTAATTACTTGTTAAAATTATTAAAGTTCCAAAGGCTATTATGAAAGGTATAAAGATGAGTAAAGGTTTGACGTTTGCTCTTGAAGAGAATAGAATTAAGGTTGTGAGAATAAGCAAGAATAACGCAGCTCCTTTATGTGGCTCAAATGCAATTAAAACAGCTGTTAAAAAAACAACGCCAAAGATAACAATAAAAGGTTCTAATGTTTTTAAAATATCTTCTTTTCTGGATAGGTATTTAGCAATAAATAAAACGGTTGCGAATTTCATATACTCTGAAGGCTGGAATTTAAAAAATCCTAAGTTTATCCATCTATGGGTTCCGGTAGAATCTCCCGGTAAAAAATATACCAAAATCAGTAAAACTATTCCAAAGCCAAAAAAGGCGTAAGCCCACTTTTTCCAAAAATCCATCGGCATTAAATAACCAAATAATCCCGCAAAAATGGCAACAAATAAAGCTATAAAATGTCTTTTTACATAATAAAACGGGTCTGCCGGAGTGTAGGTAAACGTTGCACTGTATATAAATACAAATCCAACTATTACAAGAAGAGAAAAAGCTAAAAATATATAGTTATCAAAATACTTACTTCTTACCATTTAAGCTTTCCACTATTTCTTTAAATTTATTTCCTCTATCGGCGTAATTTTTAAACATATCAAAGCTTGCACATCCGGGAGAAAATAAAACAACAGCTTTGTTGCTTTTTGCAACTTCAAAAGCATCTTTTACTGCTTCCTCTAAGCTTTCCTTTTTTATGCTGTTTGTATAATCTTTAATCATCCGAAATATTTGCTCTTTATCTCTTCCTATTATAAACGCTGATAAAACTTTGGTTTTTAATAAACTACCGAGCTTAGAAAAATCTCCACCTTTGTTTATTCCGCCAAGAATCAAAACAATTTTTTCATCAAAGCTTTCTATCGCCTTTTCTACAGCTTGAACTGTCGTTGATTTTGAATCATTATAAAACTTAACACCTTCTACTTCTTTTACAAATTCTATTCTATGATTAAGAGGTTTAAATTCTTTTATTTTTTCAATCACTTTATTTATATTTACATTCAACAGATAAGCCGTCAGGATCGTTGCCATTATGTTTTGAAGATTATGAAATCCTATAAGCTGAGTTTTTACTTGAATTTCTTCTGTTTTATCATCTTTAAGCACAAGATTATAAACATTTAAACCATCTTCTTTTCTATATTCTTTTAAATAAATTCCTTTAACATCCTCCGGAAGCTCTTTTAAAGAAAAGTAATAGACATTTTTGCCTTTTATATTTTTTAAGCATTTATCATTATAATTTAATACTGAAAATTCTGTATTTTTTAAAAGTTTTAGCTTAGACAAAATATAATGTTTTTCTTTTTTATGCCAATCAAGATGGTCTGTTGATATGTTTAGTATGATAGATACCTTTGGCTTTAATGTATTTGTTGAGTAAATCTGAAACGATGAGAGTTCTAAAACTACGATAAGAGGTGAGACGTGAGAGGTTGAAATATTATTTTTATTCATAGTTTTATCGCTATTTGCTTTGCCCAAAGAATTGTCTTCTTGGTCTAAAGGCTTTTGGTAAGAAAACGAAGCTTCTTCTATTTTATCCAAAATCTCAACAAATGGAATGCCATAGTTTCCGCCAACATAAACATTTTCATCTGATATTTCTTTTAAAACTTCATAAATCAAAGATGTTGTTGTTGTTTTTCCATCTGTTCCGGTGATAGCTATTATTTCACAGTTATCATTACACTGTCTGTATGCAAATTCAATTTCTGAGATTATTGGAATTTTCCTTTTTTTTGCATACTTAAAAATTCTGTTAAAAAACGGTACGCCGGGAGATACGATGATTGTATCTATATTTTCATTCTCCGGCAGTGGGTCGTTGTCATCAATTATCAAAGATTTAATGTTTTTTTTCTCAAGATATTTTTTTATTGATTCTCCTGTTTTGCCTTTTCCGTAGATCAATACCAAAATTTAGCTCCTACAGAGTTATTTCTGTACCAACACCTTTTTTAGTAAAAATTTCTAAAAGAATGCAGTGAGGAAGCCTGCCATCTAATATATGTGCTTTATTAACGCCTTTCTCTAAAGCTTGGATACAAGCTTTTACTTTTGGAATCATTCCACCTTTTATAACACCATCTTTTATCATTTGGTTTATCTGGCTAACAGTTGCAGATGACAAAGTATTGCCGTTTTCATCTTTTAAGCCTTCTATGTCTGTTAAAAATAATACTTTTTCTGCTTTTAAAGCTCCTGCAATAGCTGCTGCAACAAAATCTGCGTTTATGTTGTAAGCGTTTCCTTCTGCATCAAATCCTATTGGTGCAATAACAGGTATGTAGTTGTCTTCATCTAAATGGATTAAAAGCTCCGGATTTACTTCTTCAACCTCTCCAACATGACCTAAGTCTAAAAGCTCCGTTGGTCTGTAATCTCCAATAGACCTAAAATATTCTTCTGCATCTAACTTTTTTGCTTTTATTAAACATCCGTCTTTTCCTGTAATTCCTACCGCCTTCACATGCCCGCCTGAATAACTATTTATCAACTGAACGATGCTTTTATTTACAAGACCACCAAGAACCATCTCAACAATATCCATTGTCTCTTTGTCTGTTACTCTCAAACCGCCAACAAATTTAGACTCTAAGCCCATTTTTTTCAAGTACTGACCTATCTGTGGTCCTCCACCGTGAACGATTACAGGATTTATTCCAATGTATTTAAGCATTATGATATCTTGTGCGAAAGCATCTCTTAAATCTGCTTTGTCCATAGCGTTTCCGCCGTATTTTATAACAAAGGTTTTACCTCTAAAATTTCTTATAAATGGCAGTGCCTCTAAAAGTATCTCAGCCTTTTCTATGATGCTTTCCAACTTTTAAAGCCTCCTCTATAAAATCTTTAAGAAAGTTTATTAGCTCCGGGTCTGCAGGCAGGTCTACCCAATATGTTCCATCTTCATGTTCTATTCTTAGAGCTTTTCCGTTGTCTAAAAAGTATATATTTGTAAGTCCTTTAGAAAAATACCATTCTAACTCTTCGGTTATTCCTTTCATTACTAAGCTGAAGCTGCTTTTATATTTTATAACTTTTTTTAGCACTATAGGCGCCTTTCCAAATTCATCTACACCTTCAAGCTCATAAGAAGTAACATCTACAGCAACGCCTCTTAAGTTGAATTCTTTCTCTTCCAAACCTTAATCCTCCAACAGAGATTTTACAGACCATTTTTTGTTTTTAGATTTTCTTTCAGAAGGCTGAACTAAAAATAAAAACTCTTCAATCAATTTTCTTCTTCTTTTTTCTTCTAATTTACCGGAAAATTGTTTTGAAAAAATCTGCTGTATTATCTCAATCTCTCTTTTTTTTAAAATAGAGAAATCTTTTAAGTCGTTTAATAAATTTTTGGCTTTTTTGTGTGTTAAGATTAAAACATAAGAATTTTTGTTTTTTCTAAGAGTTCCGCCGTATGCTTCTTTTACCCGGATTAAAAAATCTTCCTTTTTAGACCTTAAAATGACCTCAGGATATATGCTTTTCTTTGTTCTTCCATCTTTTTTTAAAGAAAGTTTGCCACAGTTATCAAACATTCCGGCTAAATAAGATAAAAATATTTCCTTATTCATTATCCATTCTTTGAATTTCGTTTAATAACTCCTCTACCATCTCTTCTTCAGAGACTCTTTTGATTGGAACTCCTTTTTTAAATAAAATAGCTGATTTATTTCCACATGCTAACCCAATATCTGCTTCTTTCGCTTCTCCAATTGCATTGACAACGCATCCCATTATTGCAACCTTTAAAGGTTTATCTACCGCTTCTAATTTTTCTTCAACTTTTTTGACAACTTCCGGCAAGTTTACCTCAATCCTTCCACATGTTGGACAGGATACAATCTCAACACCTTTTCTTCTCAAATCCAGTGCTTGAAGAATTTGATATACTACCTTTATCTCTTCCTCCGGGTCTGCTGTTAAAGAGACCCTTACTGTATCTCCGATGCCCTCATACAGTAAAATGCCAATACCGACAGCTGACTTTATAGACCCTCTACCTGCTGGCCCTGCTTCTGTGATACCTATATGAAGCGGTATGTCAGTTTTTTCTGCAAAGATTTTATTTGCTTTTATATTTTGAAGTACGTCAGAACCTTTTATAGAAACTTTAAAGTTTGTAAAACCTACAGACTCAAAAAATTCTGACCAGTACAAAGCACTTTCTGCCAAGGCTTCAGCAGACGGATAACCATACTTTTCAAGAAGTCTTTCTTCCAAGGAACCAGAGTTAACACCAAGTCTAACTGCAATATTTTTTTTCTTACACTCTTGAAGGATTTCTTTAATTTTTCCTTTATCGTTAATGTTTCCCGGATTAAGTCGGATTCCGTGTATACCGCTTTCAAGAGATAAAAAGGCAATTCTTGGAGAAAAATGTATATCACCTATTACCGGAATTGGAGAATTTTTTACAATTTCTTGCAGTGCTAACGCATCCTCTTCTCTTGGAACGGCTACCCTTATAATTTCACAACCTGCTTTTGCAAGCCTATTTATCTGATTTAAAGTTGCTTCTATGTCATGCGTTTTTGTGTCTGTCATAGATTGGACAACTATCGGTGCTCCATCGCCTATTTTAACATTACCTACATAAACTGGTCTTGTCTTTCTTCTGTTTATCAAGGAATCAATAGCTCCTGTCCAACTTTAATATTGTTATCTTCTAAGTTATTTAAATTTCTCAAAACGTCAACAGATACACCAAACTTTCTTGCAATGCTAAATAATGTATCTCCTTTTTGAACGATATAAACATTTTCTTTATTTGAAGATGGCTTATAGGATGTTTTAACAATCTCCGGTTTTTCAGATGTTTTGATTAGTGATATTAAAGATTCGCTACTATTTTCACTCTTAGGAGGCTGAGTTTGGGAGACAATTGTTTGAGCAGGTTCAGTTGAAGGCTTAGGGTTTGATGTTTTTGCTACATATCTATTTTCACTGGTTTTATTTTTAGCAATTGGCTGTGTTGTTATGAATCTTCTGTCAAAGGTTGCAGCGTAATCAAGCTTTGGAAGGTTTATGTTTATTCCTTCAAATGCTATATCTTTCTTTAAATGGGCATTGTAGAATTTTAAAATATCAAATTCAACTTTTTTCTCTTGCGCCAAGTCATTTAAGTTTATCTCTCTGTCGGCAGTAAAATTAATAACATCATAAATATTTGTTTTAACATCTAATCCATATTTTTCAGGATTGTTAGCAATCAAAAGAATGGCAAAAAATCTTGGAACATACTCTTTTGTTTGTGATGGAAGGATATTTTTTATCTCAGAAAAAGATGTGGCTGACGAGGATTCTAATCTTTTTGCAACACATTTTTCTCCGCAGTTGTATGCTGCAATTGCAAGCTCCCAACTACCAAACATGTTGTATAAAGTCTTTAAATATTTTGCAGCTGCTATTGTAGATTTGTATGGATCTCTTCTTTCATCGATGTAATCATCTATTCTTAATCCAAACCTTCTACCGGTAGATGGAATAAACTGCCAAATTCCGGCTGCATTTGCAGAAGATGTAGCAAAAGGATTAAAGCCGCTTTCAACAACCGCAAGATATGCCAATTCTTCCGGTAGTCCTTCCTGTCTAAAAATTTTTCTTACCATTGGCATAAAGTAGTTTGCTCTTTTGAGAGCATTTTCTGTAAAGTATTTTTTTGTCGTTGTAAAGTAATCTATAAAATAATCTATATCTTTATCATCCGGAATTTGCATGTTTAATGCAGATGCTTCTTTTTTGATAAAATTTTCATCTTCTTCTGTAATGGCTATTAAGACTTCATTTTTTGTGTTATTACTCTCTGATGTTTTTGACTCAATTTTTTCTTTATTTTCGTTTTTTACGACAGTCTTTAGTTTATATGTATCTTTGAAAGTAGAGCTTTTCTTCTCTTTAACTTGAACGGAGCAAGATTGTATTAAAAACCCTATCAAAACCAATAGTATTATGAATTTATATCTCATTGTTAATCACCTACTTTACTATTCGTTAGTTTTAGCTAAAACTTTAGAGTTTAATGCCAATACTTCTTTCTTTTCTTTGATTGTATTTGTGTTTTCATCTATGTAAACAAGATTTACTTTGAAGCTTTCTAAATCTTTCTCGTTTACTGCTGCATACGATGCAATTATTATAATATCCCCATAATGACCTAATCTTGCTGCCGCTCCGTTTAAGATGCATTCTCCTGAATATCTAACTCCAGGGATTACATATGTTGAAAATCTTTGACCATTGTTTACGTTATAAACTTCTATCTTTTCAAACGGAATTAAATTTGCAGCTTCCATTATTTCTTCATCTAATGTAAGACTTCCTTCATAATGCAAGTCTGCACCGGTTATTTTTATTCTATGAACCTTAGATTTTAGTAATGTTCTATACATCAATGCCTCCTATCTTTACTTTTTGACAGAAGAAGTTAGCAAAATTTTTTAAATCATGCAAGATTTAATGTCATATATTTATGAGAGAGTTGTAAAAATTTTCGTAAGCTTACCTTTCCTTGTCATCCTAAGAATGTAAGCCCGAGGGATCTCCTTAATTAACATTTGCCAATTCTTAATCCAACACCTATTCTATTCTCACTTATATCACACTTCTCTTTCAATTATAAATTTAGCTAAACTTTCCAATTCCTCAACATCTTCACTGTTTCCAAAAACTCTTAAACTTTCTATTGCTTTATCTACAAAGTCTTTTGCCTTTTGTTTAGTCTCTTCTATTCCACCGTAGCTTTCTACAATATTTTTAACTTTTAATAAATCTTCAGTATCCGGATTTTTGTTTAACAAAACTGATTTTATAAATTCTTTCTCTTTTGCAGATAGTTTTTCTCTTACAGCAATCAAAGGGTATGTTATTTTTCCCTCTCTTAAATCATTCATTATAGACTTTCCGGTTTTTTCCTCTTTTCCTGTGTAATCTAATAAATCATCTACAATTTGAAATGCCATACCGATATTTAAACCATACTCAAAAGCTTTTTGTTTTAAAGTCTCATTATCTGTTCCAAGTGCTGTACCAACATAACAGCAACTTCCAAACAGTGCTGCAGTTTTTCCTTCTAAGATGGAGTAATACTCTTGTAATGTTATATCAAAGTCAGCAATTTTTTTTAGTTCTAAAAGCTGTCCTTCAGCCATTTTTTTGACTGTTTGGCTTACGTTTTTAATCATATCTATATTGCCATGGATAGAAAAGAGATAAAGTGCATTGGCATACAAATAATCACCGGTTAAAACAGTTGTGTCATTTCCAAAAATTCTATTAGCTGTAGGCTTTCCGCGTCTTAATTGTGAGCCATCTACAACATCATCATGAAGAAGGGATGCTGTATGAAGATATTCTAAAGCAGCTGCCAAGATATAGTCTTTTTCTTCATTTTTATTTTTCATTATTTTAGAAAATTTCAAAACAAGATAAGGTCTAACTCTCTTGCCACCGCTGTCTATAATGTATTTGCCTACTTGAAGTATGAAATTAACATTACTATCTAAATGCTGATACATTACTTTTTCAAAATATGCTTTATCAAAATTAAACAAGAAATAGCTCCTTTCTGAGTATTAGGAAATCTTGCATCTTTATTATACAATAAATGCTTTGAATAAGAATTTTCAACTTTTTAAAAGAGAGTGTTCTAAAATTTTTTTAAGTTGTAAATATAACTTCACCTTTGACTGTCATTGTATATTAAATATACCAAAAATTTTTTAAACTATAAGAGAATAAGATTTTATAATAATTATAGACATGAGAGAAAAAAGGAAGGACAGATCAAGTGACTGTCATTGGTCTTTTAAGACCGCTCAGGATGTTTTAAACTGTCCTTCCTCTACTTCCTAAAACCTGAATCAGAACATTAGGCTTTTAAGCCTGTATTTAACTACGATGATAGGTTATCAGGAAGTTTCTTTCATGTCAAGTATTTTATGAAAGGAGGTATTCTTATGAATGGCTACAAAATAGTCATAGGAATTGATGTATCTAAAAACTCATTCACTGCTACAGTTTTGTATGATAACAAGAAAGAAAATTTTGAAGTTAAATCTGACCCAGTTGAGTTTGAAATGAAAGTAAAGCCTTACCTTAAGAAGTTTAAAAAGTCAGATATGCTTATCATAATGGAGCATACAGGAGTTTACCATTTAAAGCTTGCTAATTATCTGTATGAAAATGACTATAATGTAGCAGTAATAAATCCATTTTCAATAAAGAAATTTATGGAAGCTAAAATGACAAGAGTCAAAACAGATAAAGCTGATTCATTCTTTATTGCAGAATATGGAAGAACGTTTTTCGATGGAGAGCTTTATAAACCAAAATCAGATGTAGAAAAAGAAATTGAAGTAAAACTAAAGATATTAGAAGACCTACAACAGCAGCTTACAATGCTAAGAAGAGAATCATTAACCTATGTACCAATGAAAAAATTGAAAGAGAATTTAGAATATTACGATGAGCTAATTAGAAAAATAGAAAAAAACATAAAAGAACTTGAGAAAGAGATAAAAGAATTGTCTAAGAAGAATTATCAAGAGGAATACAAACTTTTAAAAAGTATACCCGGTATAAGTGATAGGACTATAGGAATGATAATATCAGTATATGGAAATTTTGAAAGATTTAAGAGTGTAAAAGATGCATCAAGTTTTATAGGAATCAGTCCGGGTATACATGAAAGTGGAACGAGTGTAAAGAAAAGTGGTTCAATAAAAAAGATGGGAAATCCATATGCAAGGAAAATATTATACATGGCAGCATTATCAGCAATAAGGTTTAACAAATACTGCAGAGAATTATACGAAAGATTAGTAAGTAAAGGTAAGGCTAAAAAGTTAGCATTAGTAGCTGTAGCACATAAGTTATTAAGGCAGGCATATGGTGTATTAAAAAGCAGAAGACCATTTGATGAAAATTTTTGTACTTGACATTTAACATAGAACATCCTGAGGACTTTAGTCCGAAGGATCTCCTCATTTTAAAGAAAGTGAGTAAGTGAGAGGTAAAAGAACGGAGATTCTTCGCACGGCTACATAATGACGTTAATATGGTTGATTAATTTTTAGACTTAGTTAGAATTTGGAACACCCTTTTTAGATACATTAACCTCCTACCTAACATATGCTAAAATTTTTAAATTATATAAAAAAAAGCTTAGAGGTGATAAGAAAATTGGCATCTAATAAGAATGTAGCTTTTTCCGGAATGATTGGGAATATTTTAGAATGGTATGATTTTACTTTATATGGCTATCTTGCTGTAATTTTATCTCAGTTATTCTTCCCATCAGAAAACGAAACAGTATCACTTCTTGCATCATTTGGGGCGTTTGCTGTAGGTTTTTTCTTTAGACCTCTTGGCTCTGTCTTGTTTGGATATATAGGCGATAAGTACGGAAGAAAAAAGGCTTTGATACTTTCTATCTTTTTGATGGCTATACCAACATTTTTGATAGGACTACTTCCAACCTATCAGCAGATTGGGATTTTAGCTCCAATATTACTTACTTTTTTTAGGATACTTCAAGGGCTGTCAACAGGTGGAGAGTATACAACTTCCGTTACGTTTGTGGTAGAGCATGCACCAAAAGACAGAAGAGGCTTTTTTGGAAGTATAAATTTACTTGGTGCTGTAATTGGAATTATGTTTGGCTCTTTGATGGGAGCGTTTTTAACTTCTATTTTCGATAAAGAAACTTTACTTGATTGGGGTTGGAGAGTTGGATTTTTATTTGGGATAGTATTAGCTATAGTAGGAATATACATTAGAAAAAACACATCAGAAACACCGGAATTTTTAGCAATAGAGGAAGAAAACAAAACAAAAAATCCACTACTGAAAACATTCATACACCATCCAAAAGAGTTTTTAATCTCTATTATCTATAGTAGCTTACAAGGTGTAGCGTTTTTCTTATTATTTGTATATATGCCAACGTTTTATAGTAAAATACTGAAAATTGAGATGTCAAAGGCTTTGTTTATAAACAGCTTTGCGATGTTTGTTTTGATAATTTTAATACCTATTACAGCTCATTTGTCAGACAAGTATGGTAGAAAGCCATTTTTATTAGCATCTACGTTTTTATATTCAGCGGCTTCTGTATTTTTATTTAAAGCAATTCTATCAGGTGATATTAGTATCATTGTAATGTCTCATGTTGCGTTTGCTGTAATATCATCACTGTTTATGTCTATACTTCCTACATTTTTGGTAGAAAACTTTCCACCGGATGTAAGAAATACTGCATTTTCTGTTGGATATAACATATCTCTTGGAATATTTGGCGGAACAGTTCCTATGGTTGCTACGCTTCTAATTCAAAAAACGGGTATTTTATACTCTCCGGCTGTTTATCTCTCTGTGGTTGCATTTATATGTTTTCTTACTACTTTATTTATAAGAGAATCTTTTAAAAATGAAATATAGGTGATTAACATGCCAGCATTAGCTAAAAAAAACAGTGTTTAGAATTTGATCTAAATGATATTTTTAAAGAGGGGTAGAGAATGGCAAAAATAGTTAAGTTTGGGAATTTTGAAGAAAATCCAGAAGAAAATAAAGAGAAAGCTATTGATGAAAATGATGAAGAAATGCAGATAAAAAAAGCGGTAGAAGAGCATATACTTTCTAATTTTGCAGTAAAAAATGTTCTTGGCATGGATATTGTTTACAAAATAAACAAATCTGATATTGGAGTCATTGGGACGGTAGCTTATGAACATAAGAGAAGAGAAGGCTCTTTCATAGCAGATTTTATAGCAAAAGGATATAAAAGCAAGAATCAGTATATAATAGATACATTGGCTTTTGAAGCAGGTGAACCAGATTTATACAGAAATATATTAAATATGTTAAAGGCTAAAAAGGCTTTACCAGAAATCGATTAAAGAGAGGTTTTAAAATGGGCTTACCAAGTTTAAGAATAGGAAAATATGAATTTGAATATCCAATAATTCAAGGCGGAATGGGCGTTGGTATATCGTGGGAAAATTTGGCAGGCAATGTTTCTAAGCATGGATGTTTGGGGGTTGTATCCTCCGTTGGAACAGGATACAGATATCCTAACTATGTAAAACTAAAAGACGGAAGGCCAATAGGAAGTAAGTATATTCATAACAAAGAAGCTTTAACAAAAATAATACAAGATGCAAAAGAAATAGCAGGTGGAGAAAAAGCTATAATAGGCGTAAACATTCTCTGTGCCATTACAGAGTATGATAGAGTCGTTAGAGATTCTATTGAAGCCGGTGCTAAAATAATAATCTCCGGTGCTGGATTGCCGCTTAGACTTCCTGAATATGCGGAAGGTTCTGATGCTGCTCTTGTGCCGATTGTATCTTCTGCAAGGGCTTTAAGGGTAATCTGTAAACACTGGAAAAAGAAGTATAACAGACTTCCTGATGCAGTAGTGCTTGAAGGTCCATTGTCCGGAGGTCATCAAGGGATACCTTATGAAGACTGTTTTAAGCCGGAATATCAGTTAGAAAATCTTCTTCCTGAGGTTTTAAAAGAAAGGGATATGTGGGGAGATTTTCCGGTCATAGTTGCAGGTGGAATTTGGAGTAAAGAGGATATTGAATGGTATATTTCACAAGGTGCTGCCGGCGTTCAGATGGGTACAAGGTTTGTTGGAACTTATGAATGTGATGCATCACCAGAATTTAAAAAAGTTATCATAAATGCAAAAAAGGAAGATATAGTTTTACTTAAATCACCTGTTGGCTATCCGGCAAGGGGAATTGTAACAAAGCTTATAAAAGATATTGAAAGAGGAATAGCTCCGGAAGTTAAATGTACGTCTAACTGTGTAGTTCCATGTAATCATGGAGAAGAAGCTAAAAAGGTTGGATACTGTATAGCAGACAGACTTGGAGATGCTTACCTTGGAAGAGTAGAAACAGGATTATTCTTCTCCGGTGCTAATGGATATAGAATTAAAAGATTAGTTCATGTGAAGGATTTAATAAGAGAGCTTGTTGAAGGAATACCATCCGGACAAGAAGAGCCGGAAGAAAGCTTAGTAGCAAAATGAAATTAGAAGGAATCATCCAAGACCAGCTTAACTGTTTGTTAGAGATAAAAACAGATGATGGATACACCATAGAATCTGTCCATTATAGGACTACTTTATGCGTTTCATCTCAGGTTGGATGTTCGGTCAGATGTGCATTCTGTGCATCTGGCTTAAATGGTCTTATAAGAAATCTTTCATCACAAGAGATTATTAATCAGTTCGAAATAGCAAAAGACCAAGGATTTGAGATTACAAACATAGCCTTTGCCGGAATTGGTGAACCACTACTTAACTTTGAAAATGTTAAACAAGCATTTGATTACTTTAAGTCTATTGGTTTAAAAGTTAGCTTTTACACAACAGGATTTCCCATAAAATACTTTAAAGAGCTACTTCATCTAAATCATGATGGACTGACATTATCTCTACATTCAGTTTTAGAAGAAAAAAGAAAATCCTTAATTCCAAACTCTCATAGCATAGAAGAATTAATTCAAGTCTTTGAAAACCATTTAAAAACTTTATCAAGCAGAAAAAGAAAGCTTTATTCTATCGGATATCTGCTAATCTATGGAGAAAATGACTCTGACGAAGAGTTAGAGGCTTTGGCAAACATTGCAAAAAGATTAAACATTGGAGTTTCTTTGCTTAAATACAATGAGATAGAAAGTTTGCCATTTAAGACCACTCCGGATGAAGAGTACGAAAAAGCATTTTTAAAGCTAAAAAGTCATGGAGTTAGAACAACTTTATCCAATAGATACAGAACAAGAAAAATAGGCGGTTGTGGTACTTTAATGATAAATAGGTTAACAGTAGTCTAAATCACTCCACTCTTTAAAATATCATGAATATGAACTATTCCTATTGGCTTACTGTTTTCAACCACCGGAAGGACTGTTATGTTATATCTTTCCATTAACTCCAATGCTTGAAGAACATACCAATGTTTTTCAGCTACCTTAGGGTTTTTTGTCATAACATCTTTTGCCAAAGAATTGTCTATACTACCACCTTTGTTTATAAATCTTCTTAGGTCGCCATCTGTTATAATTCCCACTAAATTATTATTTTTATCAACTATCAAAACAGCACCTAAGCCTTTTTCTGACATTTCAATAATAGCTTCTCTTAAAGGTGCATCTGTATAAGATAATGGCAGGTCTTTTCTCATGATATGCTCAACTTTCATAAGCTTTTTACCAAGAGAACCGCCTGGATGAAATTTTGCAAAATCTTCTTCTTTAAAACCTCTTAATGTAAGTAATGCTACTGCCAAAGCATCACCAAGAACAAGCGTTGCCGTCGACGTTGAAGTTGGTGCTAAATTCAGCGGACAGGCTTCTTTGTCAACGTTTAAATATAAAACCACATCAGAATATTTTGCCAAAGTAGAGTCTTTTTTATTTGTTATAGAGATTATCTTGTTTCCCCATCTTTTTAAAATTGGAATGATTGCGATTAATTCCGGAGTTTCACCACTGTTTGAGATGGCTAAAATCAAGTCTTCTTTTTCTACCATCCCAAGGTCGCCATGAATGGCTTCAGCCGGATGCAAGAAAAACGAAGGTGTACCCGTTGATGAAAAAGTAGAAGAAATTTTTTTGCCTACGATTCCTGATTTGCCAATTCCTGTTATTACAACTTTACCTTTACAATTTAAAATTAAGTTTACAGCCTTTTCAAAATTTTCATCTAATGAGTCTTTAAGTCTGTTTAAGGCATTTATCTCCTCATCTATTGTTTTTTTTGCAATATCCAAAATCAATTTAATTCAGCCTCAGGTATTGTTAGATTTTCTTTTGACCCACAACCATTACATCCACTACAACTTTTTTGTGGCTTAATCATTCCTTTTTCTTCAAGCTCTTTAAAACCAATTTCAATCGTATCATTTTCTTCATTTGTTAAGATTATTTTCTCTCTTATAAAATCGTAGTATTTAACTATATAATCTTTGCCGTCCCAATTGATGGTTGAACCAATTTCCGGAAGGTCTTTTTTAATCTCATAATTTCCAAGTTCATAAGTCAAACAGCACATAAGTCTTCCGCAGATTCCTGTAAACTTTGTCGGCGTTGGCGGAAGATTTTGGTCTTCTAAAATTTCTACAGAGATATTTTCAAATTTATCTAAAAATACATTACAACAACACTGTTGACCACATATGCCAATTGCACCTGCAATTTGAACCCCATCTCTCACTCCAACCTGCCTCATCTCTATTCTCATCTTTATCTTTTTAGCAAGGATCTTTACAAGCTCTCTGAAATCCACTCTACTTTCTGCAGTATAATAGAAAATTACTTTACTTCTGTTTATTGGTATGTAAGCTTTTAAAAGATTCATCTTTAAGCCTTGATTGCTTGCTTCTTCTTTACAGGTTTTAAGATGCTCCTGAGCTTCGTTTTCGTAAGCATCAAACCTCATAATATCTTCTTTTGTTGCTTTTCTAAGAAATTTATAATTTTTTAATTCCGGTGTGTAAACAGTATTACCAAGAACTAAAACAAGCTCCTCACCTTTTTCTGATTCAATAACTACAAAGTCTCCTTTTTTTACACTTACCGGAACCTCTGCCTCAGAAAATTTGTTTGTATCAAAAAACCTTATTCTTACCGGTTTTATGTTATTCATACAACGCTCCTTTTTGAGTTAGTCTAAAATAAAAACTTTCAATAATCAATTTTTTCTTAACACCCTTTCTTAAACTTGTAATAGCTAATCTATACTGATTTAAAAATTTTTGATAGCTATCAATATCTTTTAAATCTTTACTATGCTTAATGTAGAATTTGAAAATTATATCAAAAAAAAGATTTACATCTTCTATATCCATTTTGTCTATCTTAGCTGCGATTGAAAATATACCTTCCGGATGTTTTTTGTTTATCAAAATTCCAACAAAATCTTTAGCCCATACATAAATCTCCTCTTTTTTCAATAACGTAGAAGCAATACATAAACTTCCATCTGATATATCAGCAAGCTCTTTGATCTTTTTTTCATCACTTAATTTTAGGCTTAAAATATCAACCACATCCTGATGGCTCAACTTTCTAAATCTAATTTTTTTTAGCCTAGAAACTATTGTAGGAAGAAGCTGATTTTGGTTAGAAGTTGTAAGTATGATTAAAGTGTTTGACGGTGGTTCTTCCAAGGTTTTTAGCAATGCATTTGCACTTTCTGTATTTAAATTTTCTGCCTTTTCTATGATTAAAACCTTTCCTTTCGAAGACTTTAAAGAAAGAAAGCTTATAGCTTCTCTAATTTGGTCTATTTTTATCTCTCTGTTGTCAGATTGAATAAGCATTATATTGGGATGTGGTGTTAGGTTTGTGTTTTCATAAACATTAGAAATTAAATTATTGACTAACTTGCAATCATTACATACTCCACAGCCAAAACCTTCTTTCTTTTCACATAAAAAACCACGAGCAGTATATAAAGCCAATAACTTTTTACCAATACAGTCTTTACCCTCATATAGTAAAGATAAAGAGTCATAATTTTTATGTAAATATTTCTTAATCAGTGTCTTTTCTTTCTCGTGTCCGATAACCTTCATATTATGCTTCTCTGTTTTAACGAATCAACAATAATTTTGTGTATTTCCATAATATCCATCGTTCCATCAATGACAACAAATCTACCTTTTTCATTTTCAGCAATCTTTAAAAATCCTTCTCTTAACTTTTTATGAAATTCTATATCTTCGCTCTCTATCCTGTCTTTACTTTCGCTTAATCTTTTAAGACTAATTTCAACAGGAATATCTATCAAAAATGTTAAATTAGGCTTTAATCCATCTGTTGCAAGAGTATTTAGATAGCTAACAATCTCATAATCAATCCCTCTTGCATAGTGCTGATATGCAGTTGTAGAGTCAATGTATCTATCTGATAAAACTATATAACCGGCATCTAAGCTTGGTTTGACTATGCTTTGAATATGTATATTTCTGTCTGATTCGTAAAGTAAAAGTTCAGCTATGTATGGAAATTTTTCATCCCATTTTGAAAGTAATATTTCTCTAATTTTTTGACCTATTTTAGTCCCGCCGGGTTCTCTTGTCTTTATAACATTCTTACCTATACTTTTTAAGTAATCATAAAGAAGATTTATCTGTGTAGTTTTACCTGATGCTTCTATTCCTTCAAACGTAATAAAAAACCCCATTTATCCTCACTTAAATCATAAAAATTTTAACCGCTTGGTATATAATTTTAGCATAAACAAAGTAGGAGGCTTTAAGATGGCAATAGATAGACAAAAGGTCGAGGAAGTTTTAGAGCAAGTTAGACCATATTTAAGATTTGACGGTGGAGATGTTGAACTTGTTGATGTTGGTGAAGATGGTACTGTTTATGTTAGATTAATGGGTGCATGTTCAGGATGTCATATGTCTTTATGGACTTTAAAAGGTGGTGTAGAGACAAGATTAAAACAAGCTATCCCAGAAGTTAAAGAAGTAGTAGCCATAAACTTAGGATAATCACATAAAAAGAGGTTTTTCACGGCAGAATCTCTTTTTTGATTTTTTGAAAATAAGAACATTCGTTCAGAATGACACTGTAAGGCATACAGGCGGAGATTCTTCTCACAGCTTTAGAATGACGCATTTTTACATTCCTCGTCATCCTGAGGACTTTAGTCCGAAGGATCTCTTTTTTGATTCTTTAAAAAGAAAAACAGGAAATTCTTCTAAGTGAGCATAGAAGATAAAAAGCCTTCAAAGTAATCAAAGTTTCTGTGAGAAAATCGATGGAAGGAATTTTAACTAGCAAGTTCTTGCCCCTTTCTCGGAAAGTTTTTTCTTAAGAGACTACTTCTCTGGAAAAGCTGTTAATGATTTGGCGAGACGTAGAATAGGATGGTAGGTAGGGGGCAATGCATAAATTGTCCATAACTTAGTCCTGTTTCAGACTGACGGGACATTCCTGTAGTAAAACCCACTCTCTTACCTCTCGTTTTCTTACTTCAAAAACAATAAAACATATACAAATTAATCTCAAAAAGTGATAAAATTATCCTAAATTTTTTGGAGGTTGTATCATGAAAAAAGTATTATTTGCATTAGCTATTACATCTGTTGTAAGCGCATCATTTGCAATCACAAAACAAGAAGCAGAGAAAAAGATAGCAAACTATGTAGGACTTGGTAAAGACTATACAATCAACGTTTGCGAAAATGATAAATATTTTATAGGTGAAATCAATCTAAAAGGTTATGAAAATTTATCAACTGTCAGAAAAGTTTATGTTAACAAACAAACAGGCGATATTATCCCGGAGATGGCTCAAGCTTCTGATTTTTGCTACATGCTAAATAAATAATGAAAAAAATCGGATTACTTACAAGCGGTGGAGACTGCCCTGGTCTTAACGCATGCATTAGGGCAGTTGTTAGAACTGCTAATTACTATAATATTGAAGTTGTAGCTTTTAAAAGAGGTTTTAAAGGTCTTATAGAAAACGATTTTACGACCTTAGATTACAAATCTGTTGCAGGTATTTTACAAAAGGGAGGAACTATTCTTTTAACTGCAAGAGAGCCAAGATTTAAAGATTATAATTTTAGAAAAATAGCTTATGAAAATATACAAAAACATAATATAGAGGCATTGTTTGTGATTGGTGGTAATGGAAGCTTTCAAGGTGCTTATTTACTGCAAAAAGATTTTGGACTAAACATCATAGGAATTCCAAAAACTATTGACAATGATATTTATGGAACAGATTATGCAATAGGGTTTGATACAGCTGTAAATAATGCTATGGAAGCAATAGATAAAATAAAAGACACAACCATGTCCCATGAAAGAATCTTTATTGTAGAAGTGATGGGAAGAGATAACGGATTTATAGCATTAGAAGTAGGTATTGCTGTAGGAGCGGAATTAACATTAATACCAGAATATCCATTTCCGCTTCATGTAATTGAAGAAACAATCTTGAAAGCAAAAGAAATGGGGAAAAACTTTGCGATAATTGTTCTTGCTGAAGGTGTTGCATCAGCAAAAGAACTTTCTGAAATACTAAACGAAAGATTAAAAGACAAAGATGTTGGAGAAATTAGATATCAGGTTCTTGGATACATACAAAGGGGTGGTAGTCCTTCAGCATACGATAGAGTAATGGCTTCAAAATTTGGAGTTTTTGCTGTTGAAAAATTTGTTCAAGGTGAGAAGAATTTTATGGTTGCCTATGAAAATGGTAAACTTCTTACAAAACCACTGGAAATTAGCTTTAATAAAGTTAGAATTCCAAATCTTGAAGAGTATCAAATAAATAACATTCTATCTATGTAATAAGCATGAAGATTACTCAAGTAAATCTATTTCCTTTTAACACTGGAAGAATAGGCGGAAGGGTTAGAGCTGTTGCAGAGATAGTTTTAGATGACTTAATCTTAATAAGAGATATAAAACTCATAGAATCAAAGCACGGTGGACTTTTTTTAAGCTTTCCAAAGAAAAGGTCTGGCAACAAATTCGTTGATATTGTTGAAATTCTTGAAAGTCAGCAATTAGAACAAATCAGAAGGGCAGTGGTTGATAAGTATAAAGAAATGATGGACGTAAAGCCGGAGGAAAACATTGATTAAAAAAATCATATCATTTCTTGGAAATGTAAAACTTGGAATTATTTATTTAATTCTTTTAGCAATTTTGTCTGTTTTAGGGTCAACATACATAAAACAAGGTGAAACCTATATTACTTACTATAAAGAGTATGGAGAAATTCCCGCAAAAATTATATGGATTACTTGGTTAAACAATGTATTCCATGCATGGTATTATCAGTTATTGATAGTTTTGGTAGCCATAGCTGTAATCTTTGCCACAATCGAAAGATTTCCATCAATCTATAGAACTGCCTTTGGTAAAGTAGAAAAGAAGATGCCGGAAGGTGTTTTAAAAAAGCCTTCTACGATAAAGCTTTCTTTCAATGAATCAATCGATGAAACTCTTCAAAAAATTGTTTCATTTATTCATAACTTAGGTTTTAGAAAGGTTGAAGTCATAAAAGAAGATAATGCTGTATATCTCTTTGCAGAAAAAGGCAAGGTCTCAAGACTTGCGATGCTTGTTACTCACATAGGTATCATTATTTTCCTTATAGGCGCTTTCTTAGGTTCCTATCTTGGTGTTAGGGGTCAGATAGAAATTCCAGAAGGTGAAAAAGCTGATTATATAAGAAAGTACAGAGAAGGTTCTTTAAAACCCGGAGATGAAATTTATAAATTGCCGTTTGAAATAAAGGTGGATAAATTTTGGCTTGAATTTTATGATAGCAAAGAGTTTGCAGGTGCTGTAAAATCCTATAACAGTGAAATAGAGATTTTAGAAGATGGAAAACCCGTTATGAAAAAAGTTATAAAAGTTAACGAACCAGCAGAACATAAAGGTTATAGAATTTTTCAAACATCTTACGGAAAAACAGGAGAGATTAAAGAAGCTTCTATAGTAGCAGTTAATTATGATGAACTTATAAAGTATATAGAAGAATCTCAAATTTTAAATCAAAAACTTGCATCAGAATCAGATGAAGACAAAAAAAGAGAGATTGAAAAACAGCTGAGAGATTTAGATAGGAGAGTTTCTGAATTTTTTAATAAAGCAAAAAGAATAAATTACAACTACAATAACAATATTTATAAATTTGACGATGCTGTAATTCAAGTTGTTAATACGACTTTAAACTACAAAAATCCAATGTTAGCCCAGCAAGATGTGTTTGACCCCTTAGTCGTAACAAAAGTAAAGTACAACGATAAAGAGTTTAACATGCCAGTTGGTGCAGATGTTAACGTTTCTATTTTTGCCTACGAAAAATTTGTAAAACCTTATGGATTTCCTTACTTACTTATCATTGAAAATATGCAACCAAGATATTTTTCAGGATTGCAGATTAGCTATTTCCCTGGAACCAATCTCATTTGGCTTGGAACTATTATAGTAGTTCTTGGAACAATGCTGGCATTCTATATCGTTCATAGAAGAATTTGGGTCAAGATTGAGGAGAATAACGGTATTTCTAATGTTTACATAGCCTTCTACTCTCAAAAGTTTAAAGAATCTTTTGAAGCTAAGCTGAAAGAAGAGGTGGAGAAGTTAAAAATTACTTCTTGAAAAGGAATTTAATATTAAGACAGGTTATCTATCCTCTTTTAAAAAATTGAGTAAAAAGGGAGGCTGCTTGCAAAAATCAACATCGTCATTCTGAGCGTTAGCGAAGAATCTCATGTTTTTTTGAGTTTCTTGGCCGATATATTTAATAAATATTAGAACTTTTTATTGTTTGTCTCCTAGATGACGTAGAACCGTATTATTTCTCCTTTGTAATTCCAAAGCACAAGACTGAACGAACTTCTACAAAATTTTGGAAAATCTGCTTACTTTAGTCAAAGAATTCTGCAAAACTAACTAATCAAATCTTGAAGATAATCTATATCAAAAATCTCTATTTTGCCTCTTTCTGTGTCTAATATTCCTTCTTTTTTCCATCTGCTTATTACTCTAATTGCTGTTTCTACCGTTGTTCCTGCCATTTCTGCTATATCTTGCCTTGTTATTGGGGCATTTATTACTACGTTATCGCCTTCTTTCTTTCCAATCTTATCAACAAGTTCGAGAATAAGCGTTGCTATTCTTCCTTCTACCTTTTCAACAGCTAAGCTTTTAAGTCTGTCATATGCTTCAAGAATATTTTTAGTAAGCTCGCACGTTATTCTTACTGCTAAAGCAGGATACATTAGAAGCAGTTTTAAGAAATCCTGATTTGATATATATAAAACTGTTGTATCAACCAAAGCTTGAGCTGTATAAGTATTAACAGGTGGTCTGTTATCTTTCATAACAAGCCAGCCAAAGCTTTCGCCTTTTGTTGCAAGTCTTAGTATTACAGTTTTGCCTTCGTTCGTTTCTTTGATTAGCTTTACTATTCCATCTATTACAAAATAAATACCCGGCTCTTTATCTCCTTCATAGAATATGTATTCACCTTTCTTAAATTTCTTTACAACAAAGAACTTTTCTATATTTTTCAACTCTTCTTCTTTAAGCTCTTTAAATAGTTCTAACTCTTTTAAAGCCTCTATTTTATCTATATTTATCCTTTCTCTTTCTCTCTTCATCATTTACCCCCAAATTTTATCTAACTTTTGGCAAACTGCCGAGAAGATATTTTAAATAATTGTCTGTAAATACAAATCCACCACCTACATAAAAGCCTCTAACAGAACTGTTTATTAAATCAGAGCCACCAAATTTTACAAATATTGGATAACCACTAAATCTGTACTCAAGTCCAATGTCTAACTCGGGATTGTTTGGCTGATTTATCAAATCTTTTCTATTAAATTTATAAAGGTCTGACACTAATTTCAAATTATCGTTTAATACTATATCTGCACCAAGGCCTGCTGAAGAATCTTTAATACCAAAACGAGCCCAAAGCTGTGTAGAGCCAAGTGTTAATATTTTTCTTGCATATTGAAGGTCAAAAAGTATTCCATATTTTTTTGTTACGTATGTTGTAGTGGTTCCGTTTGAAGTAATTTCTTCTTTTTTATCTACATAACCTTGAGAGTTGGAAAGTATTCCAACATAGTAGTATCTGTCATCTGTTGGTATAAATCTAAATGCTGCACCAGCTTTTGAATCATCGTTTCCTGTATGTTTCTCACCTTGCATGATAACTTCAAGATTTGACTCTTTTACAACTTTAAACGGCTCTGCAAAGGATTTTATACCCTCATTTACATTATTATACATATCATCTTGATTTACTAATTTTCCAAGTGTTCCTTTTCCTTCGTTAACTTTTGCCAAAAGTTCGTTTAAGTTTTGAGATGCTTTTCTGATATTTTCGATTGATAGCTTTAAATCTTGTCTATTTTCACTAACAGCTTGTTCTATTTGTGTAGCTGCCTTATCTACAGAATCAAGAGTCTTGGGAGCTTTTTCTTTCAGTGCAACAGATAGGTCTTTTAAGTTAGCAATCAACTTTCTCATATCTTCTCTGTTTTCTGCCGTTATATTTTTAGTGTTTTCAAGAGTTTTGTCTAAATTTTGGATAATACTTGGAAGCTGTTGTCTAATGTCTGCTGTAATCTGTCTGATATTGGCTATAGACTGTCTTATATCTTCTTTGTTTTCTACTACAACATCATTTGTGTTTGAAGCAAATTTATCAAAATCTTCTATGAGTTTCTTTAATCTGTCATCACCCAAGGCTTTGTTTAAATTATCCATCAATTGCGCAAATTTCTGTGCTGAAATCTGAACTTGATTTATCATCTCTTCCGTTGAAGCAACTTTTGCTTGATTTTGAATAACCTGATTTTCTGCTAAATTGCCTGCGTTAGGACTACCCGGATCTATATAGATATACTTATCTCCCATTAAACCATAAGTTCTAATTGAAACAGTTGCATTTTTGTATAAAGGTATTTCTTCTTTTATCTTTAAAAGTGCTTTAACTTTTCCATTTTCAAAGGCTATATCTTCAACTCTACCTGCTTTTACACCTAAAACCTGAACATCCGCACCCTTAGATAAACCTTGAGCATCATCAAAATAAACATAATAAGTCTTAAAAGATTGACCCAGCTCTTTGCCGCTAAATTTTATAATCAAATATCCTGTTAAAATTGATATCAATAAAACAAATATTCCTACTTTTTGTGAAGTTTTCATTTTATTTCTCCAAAATAGTCTCTTCCACTTTCATTCCAAAGTGTCTTCCAGCCTCTTCAACGTAGCCGACAATTTCATCTCCGACTTTTAAATCTACCACAGATATTGGCGTTCCGTCAGGCTTTACAACTCTTATTGTTTCTGCATTTTGTAATACTGCTGATAGTTTTTTTCCTTCATATTCAGCTTCTATTAAAAGCATAGGTCTTCTTTCTACCTTAGCCCTTCCTACATAGACAACCCTTCCGCTGCCGTTAAAATCATAAACCATCACTTCTTTTCCTGCTGAAAGCTCGCTTAAATAGGTGGTTTTTCCGTTTGGCACTCTTGTATACATATGAACCGCACCAGCATTAACTCTAAACGGCCTTGATGCTACATATTCAGATTCTTCCGTTTCTCCATGAACTAAAATCATTCCGGCTGAAGAATTTCCGACAAGCATTCCTTCACCACGTTTTAAAAGAGAGGTTGTATCTACCGCAACCCTATCACCCATTCCGATAGGTTTTATTGCGGTCACTTTTGCTTTAATAAAGTTTAATTTTTCAGTATCTTCTTTAATAACCTTAGCTACCTTTTTTACTTCGTTTATATCTGTTGTTTTTAAAACAACACCTTTAACTCCCTTTTCAAGAATGCCAACAGAGGTCTTTGCTTCTTCTGAATTTTTAACAATTGAGTATATGTTGGGAGATTGGGCAATTAAGTTTTCAAGTGGAATGATAGTCCAGTCTGTTGTTTCTACGATTACTTTTTTACCACTTTTTGCAAGATTTGCCGCCTTTTCTTCATCGGCTTTATTTTCTATTTTTACTATTACGAAATCGTCAGAAAGATTTCCTTCTTTGTCTTGGATTATCAATTTGACTCTTCCGAGCTTTTTTATCTCATTTGCTTGTTCTTCTTTTATTAATATAAAATCAACTCCAGATTCTATCGCGGTTGTTATTACAGCTTTAGGAACATTTCTGGCATCAAGAATAAACTCTTTCATTTAAACTCCTTAACTAAGTTTATGGTTTTCTTAATTTTATCACAAAATAATTATGATTACCATTAAAATGGTATAATTTAAAAACTAATAAAGCATTGTTTGAGGTGGTTAAATGTTAGATATATATCTAAATCCAAAAAAGTCTATGGAAAACTTAGAGATTAAAGGCTACTTTGAAATGTTTTTAAAATATATTCTTCCTTTCTCTTTCTTTCCGGTGCTTGGATATCTGATTGGTTTTACAGTTTTAAAGTCAAACTATATTTCTTCTATAATCCAGTTTTTAGACATGCTTAAAAATGACCCAAAGGCTGACAAATCAACTATTGACTATATGAATTTGATTTTAAACATGCTTCAAAATAATGATTTTAATAAAATCTTAATTTTCTTATTGATTGTATGGATATTTGAAATTTTCAAACCTATATTTTTAACAGGTTTAACTTACTTTTTTGGTAAATCTTTTGGTGGTGAGGATAATCCAATGAAAGTTTTTAACCTTGTAGTCTATGCTGTTATACCCGTTTATATATCTGAAATTACCTATATGATAAACTCGCCATTAACTGCTATTGCATTGTTTTTGAGTAGTTTTTATATGTTTTACCTTATTTTTATAGGAAGTGAAAAGGTTTTAAAAGTTCCTTCAGAAAATTCTAAAAACTTTCAGTTTGTAGTGGTGCTTGTTATCTTTTATGTAATATTGAGCGGAATTTTAGGTATGCTTCAAACTAAGCTTATTCAAATGCTAATTAGCTAAATCAATTATCAAACAAAGAATGTAATAAACTTCTAACAAAAAAGGCTATATCTTCTTTTGATGTTCCAATGCCTATAACTTCCACAAATGCTTGGTAGAGAAATGGCAGCATAATTCCGATCAACGCAATTAACATAACTACCATACCGGCATGTAAATTTCTTTTTAGAATGCTTTCTGAAGGATTCAAAGGATTATAATAAACCACAACCTTTTTATCAATAAAATCGTTTATTATTTTCTCGGCAGTGTTGTAGTCAGATTCAAAAGGAGTTATAAATATCCTATTAGACATGTACTCTTTTCCATCTACTTGGTATTTATATTCTATAACCGGCTTATAAGTCTCATATTTGATTATCTCTTTAACTCTCTCAACTCTCTTATCTAAAATCTCCCCTTCTATCTTTCTCCAAAAGAAAAATCTAAAATATTTGTATATAACAAATACAGTCAAAGCAGATGCAAATAACACGTAAGCAACAAACACTTTGAGCATAGCCTAACCTTTAAATAACGAGATTTAAGCTATTATTATAAATCAAATCCAATCTATGTTAAAATTTTCTTAATGAAAATTTTAGTTTATCAAACAGCATTCTTAGGTGATTTGATTTTAACTACGCCATTATTAGAATCTATAAAAAACATCTATCCAAACTCACATCTTGCCATTATTACAAAATCTTTTGGGAAAGATGTCTTAAAAAACAATCCATTTGTTGATGAGCTTATAATCTTTGAAAAAAGCAAAGATTCTATGATAGATTTAATAAAAAAAATCAGGAAAAGGTTTGATATTGCAATCTCTCCCCATAGGTCTCATAGGGCATCTTATGTTTTATTTTTTGCATCTATCAAAAAAAGAATTGGATTTGACAAAGCAGGATTTTCTTTCTTATATACAGACTTAGTTCCACACAGATTTGACGGCACTCATGAGATAGATAGAAATCTAAAACTTCTTGAAAAGCTTCCGGATTTTGATGAAAAAAAGATGGTAAAAAATCCAAAACTATTTTTAGACGAGGCAGAAGATAAATATATTCAAAAGTATGATCTAACTTCTAAAAACTACATTGTGATTGCTCCCGGGTCTAAGTGGGCAACAAAAAGATGGACTGAAAAAGGCTTTGCAAGTGTAATTGATTATCTGATTAGTAAAAATGAAAATGTTGTCTTGATTGGTGGAAAGGAGGATGAAGAGTTTACAAATAGAATTTTAAACATTGCTAAACACACTCCTTTAAACTTGGTAGGAAAAAGTTCTTTAAGAGAAAGTTTTGCGATAATCAAGCATTCAAAATTATTGATATCTAACGATTCTGCACCTGTTCATATGGCAGTGGCTTTTAACGTTCCAATAATTGATATCTATGGTCCGACTGTTAAAGATTTTGGATTTTATCCTTATAAAAATGGAATTGTTGTAGAGATTGAAGGCTTAAAATGTAGACCTTGTGGACTTCATGGCCATGATAAATGTCCCATCGGAACACATGAATGTATGGAAAAAATAAATCCTGAGATGGTAATTGAAAATATTGATAAAATATTAAGTTAAAAAACCTTAAGTAGAGGTGAAATATGGAATTATCTCAGAGAATTCAAAAGATAAAACCTTCTCAAACGTTAGCAATAACTGCAAAGGCTAACGAGCTTAAAGCTAAAGGTGTTGATATAATAAGCTTTGGAGCAGGAGAGCCAGATTTTGATACACCGGACTTTGTAAAAGAAGCAGCAATAAAGGCATTAAAAGAAGGAAAAACAAAATACACAGCGGCAGCAGGAATTCCAGAGCTTAGAAAAGCAATTGCAGAGAAATTAAAAAACAGAAATAACATAGAATACACACCTTCAGAAGTTATAGTAGTTCCCGGTGCTAAAATGGGATTGTATGAGATCTTTGCAATTCTCTTAAATTCAGGAGATGAAGTGATAGTTCCAGCTCCTTATTGGGTTTCTTATACAGAGCAGATAGCTTTAAACGATGGAGAAAGTATTACACCGGAGCTATCAGAAGAAAACGGCTTTGTTTTAACAGCGGAAATAGTAGAAGCATCAATAACTCCAAAAACAAAGGCTTTAGTCTTAAACACACCATCAAACCCTACCGGTGCAGTAATACCAAAAAAAGAGCTTGAAAGAATAGCAGAAGTTTGCTTAAAACACAAAATAATGATAATTTCTGACGAGTGTTATGAAGAGTTTAGCTATGGAGAGCCACACGTTAGCATAGCTTCTTTGTCAAAAGAAGTTAGAGAGATAACATTTACAGTTGGAGCATTTTCTAAATCTTACTCTATGACAGGTTGGAGGCTTGGATGGGTTGCAGCCCCTGAAAAGTACATAAAAGCTATTACTAACATACAAAGTCAGACAATCTCAAACCCAACAACTTTTGCCCAGTATGGAGCTTTAGAAGCATTAAAAGATAACGGTCAATTTCCGGCGATGATGAGAAATGAGTTTATAAAAAGAAGAGATTATATAGTTGATGCTTTAAACAGCATTAAAGGCGTTAAGTGTGTAAAACCAGAAGGTGCATTTTATGCTTTTCCTAATGTTTCTTATTACATAAAGGGCAATATTAAAAACGATTTAGACCTAACAGAGTATTTACTTGAAAATGCAAGAGTTGCGGTAGTTCCCGGCTCAGCCTTTGGAAAAGAAGGTTACATAAGATTATCTTATGCAACATCTATGGATAATATTGTTGAAGGAGTAAGAAGAATTAAAGAAGCTTTAGAGAAGTTAGAAAGTTAGGAGTGAAAATAACCAAGAATTACAGTCGGAGATTGGAGGTATAAATTTTTAGGTTAGAAATGAAAGAAAGTAAAGGATTTAAAGAAACTGAGATTGGATTAATTCCAGAGGATTGGGAAGTTGCGAGGTTGGGGGAGGTTTTTGAAGTTAAACAAGGAAAACAGCTATCTGCAAAAGAAAATAGGGATGGTAAGGTCTTAAAACCATTTTTAAGAACATCAAATGTTTTATGGAACAAAATAGATTTATCAGAACTTAGTTATATGCCATTTTCAGAATCGGAATTTAAAAATTTAAAACTCAAGAAAGGTGATATACTTGTATGTGAAGGTGGAGATGTTGGCAGAACTGCGGTTTGGGACGGTCAAATAGATGAAATATCTTATCAAAACCATTTACACAGGTTAAGGTCAGTTAAAGATAATATAAACAATTACTTTTTTGCTTACTGGATGGAATACGCAATTACTATAAAAAACCTTTATCATCAAAACGCTAATAAAACAACTATTCCTAATCTTTCTTCTTCAAGACTTAAAGCTTTTCCTATCCCCCTACCACCACTTGAAGAGCAAAGAGCTATTGCTGATATTCTTTCTACTGTCCAAAATGCTATAGAAAAAACAGAAAAAGTTATAAATGCTACAAAACAGCTTAAAAAGTCTATGATGAAGCATCTTTTTACATATGGAGCTGTTGCAGTTGATGAGATTGATAGAATTAAATTAAAAGAGTCTGAAATCGGACTAATTCCAGAACATTGGGAAGTTGTGAGATTGGGAGAGGTTGTTGACCTTGATAGAGGAATTTCTTGGAGAAAGTTTGAAGAAGGTAGCAAAGATAATGGACATTTGATAATTTCCATTCCAAACATTAAAGATGGATATATTGACTTTAACTCAAAATATAATCATTATCTAATTAAGCATATTCCCAAGAATAAGCAAATTCAATTGAACGATATTCTTTTTGTTGGTTCAAGCGGAAGTATTGAGAATGTGGGCAGAAATGTTTTTATTGAAAATCTTTCTTTTGAAGGTATTGGGTTTGCTTCTTTCGTATTTAGAGCAAGAGTAAAAGTTAATACTGTCATCCCAAAATTTTTATATTTTATGGCAAATTCACATTGGTTTAATTATAAAGATTATGTTAGAAGGTCTTCCGATGGTAAGTATAATTTCCAGCTAACAGAATTCAAGACTATAAAAATCCCCCTTCCACCACTTGACGAACAGCAAAAAATAGCTAACATCCTAACAACCATAGACCAAAAAATTCAAGCAGAAGAAAAAAAGAAAGTAGCATTACGAAGCTTATTTAAAACACTACTACATCAACTTATGACAGGAAAAATTAGAGTTAGATAACAACTTTTATATACGTCGGGTGAGAAATTCAACAAAAACATGAGATTCTTCGCTTCGCTCAGAATGACAGTGTGGATTTTTATAAGCAGCCTCCATATAAGGTTGTCTTTTTCTCTAATGCTTATCAATCAACCTTTCTGTCATCCTGAGGCCGTAAGGCCGAAGGATCTCATTTTTAAATTCTATAAAAATTACTAATTTCTCATCCCAAGCTATATAAAATATTCTTATGCTATAATATAGCTATTATGAAAAACTTAATTTTTACATTTTTGCTTATAAAAACTTATAAAAATGGATAGTAGTAGGCAGCCGCTTTTAAAGGTTGAAAATCTTACTAAAAGATATCTTATAAAAAAAGGATTTTTCAGTAAAAATTATTTCACAGCTGTTAATAATGTATCCTTTGAGTTAAACACAGGTCAAGTTTTAGGGCTTGTTGGAGAATCCGGAAGCGGAAAATCTACAATCGGAAAGCTTATTCTAAACCTTATCAAGCCAAATGAAGGAAAGATTTTATATAAAGGCATAGATATTACAAACAATTTATCAAAAGCTTTAAGAAGAGAAATATCCATCATATTCCAAGACCCAAGAACATCCTTAAACCCAAGATTTAAAATCTACGACATTTTAGAAGAACCTTTAATAGTTCATAATATACCAAAAAATGAAAGAAAAGATATTGTAGTCAAAACTATAAAATCTGTTGAATTAGATGAAACATTTTTAGATAGATATCCACACGAGCTTTCTGGTGGTCAAAGGCAGAGAGTAGCCATTGCAAGGGCTATTATTCTTAATCCAAAGCTAATAATTGCAGATGAGCCAACATCCGCCCTTGATGTTACAGTTCAGCTACAGATTGTAAATCTTTTAGAAAAACTAAAAAACGAGAAAAATATAAGCTTTATTTTTATATCTCACGATTTAAACGTAGTTGGAAAGCTATCTGATTATATAGTTGTATTATACAAAGGTAAAATCATGGAGAAAGGAGTAAAAAACGATATTATAGAAAACCCATTGCATCCATACACAAAAATATTATTTGATAGTCTGCCACCACATCATCCAAAATATAGAAAGACAATAACAAACATTATAGAACAAGATGATGAAAGCTTTGATGGATGTGAGTTTTACAGTCGTTGCCCAATCAAAAAAGATGAATGTAAAACAAAGCCAAACTATAAAAATATAAATGGGAGAGAGGTATACTGCCATTTTGTCTGATCTAACCATGGAAGCTTTAATAATATTCTTGGTTATTTTAACAGCCGGGTTTTTTGCTGCTATAGAATCTTCGTTTTTTTCCTTAGATAGAATAAAAATAAAAAAATTAGCAAATACTGGCTCAAAATCTGCAAAGCTTGTAGAGTTTTTAAGAAACCATCCAAAGGAACTTGTAATTACATTTTTGATAGGTAATGAGCTTGCAAACATAACAGCAACATCTTTAATAGCATCATTCACCATAAACCATTTTGGAAAAGAGTATTTAGCAGTTGGAGCCTTAGTAAGTGCATTACTTTTACTTAGTCTTGGAGATATAACGCCAAAGCTTATCGGAACAAATTATCCAGAAAAGTATGCATTAATAACTGCAAGACCTTTCTATCTGTTTTACATTTTAATAACACCTTTTAGAATTGTTTTTTTAAAATTTACAACTTTCGTCTTAAACAAACTTGGATTAGAGCTTGCTACCCATGAACACAAAATAACAGAAGAAGATTTAAAATTCATCATCCATCAGTCAGCCGAACATAAGATTCTGTCAGAAGAAGAAACGGAGTTGATTTTTAATACTTTTGAACTATCAGAGATTTCGATAACCGAGATAATGGTTCCAAGAAGAGATATATTTGCAGTAGAAAAAGGAATTTCAGTAAAAGAGTTAGCAAAAATATTAGAGGGTAAAGATTATAGTAAAATTCCTGTTTATGAAGATAATCTTGATAATGTGGTTGGAGTTATTTATCTAAAAGATATTTTATTTTTAATCTATGAGGGCAAAGAAGAGAAGATAGATAGCTTTATAAAAGCAATCTTATTTTTGCCAGAATTTACAACCGTCTTAGATGCAATGAAAAAATTTAACGAATCAAAGCAGAATATAGCCATCGTAGTAGATGAGCATGGTACAACCGTTGGACTTATTACATACAAAGATTTGATTGAGACAATCGTAGGAGATATACCAGAGGAGTATGAACCGGAAGAAGCAACAATAAAACAAATTTCAGATAATGTATGGATTGTCTCCGGTAAGGAAGATGTTGCATTCTTAACAGATGAGCTTGGAATTGTATTGCCAGAAGACTATGACTATGACACCATAGCAGGCTTTATTCTTGACTATTTAAAAAGATTTCCGGAGGAAAATGAAGAGTTCATCGTTCAAGATTACAAATTTAAAGTTATTGAAATGAGTTCAAACAGAATAGAAAAGGTAATGATAGAGAGATTAGAAACTCCAAACTCTAACGGGGAAGAAAATGATTAGTTCTGTAATATTGATAATCTTATTTATATTTTTTGAGGCTCTTTTTTCCGGTTCAGAGATTGCGTTATTTTCAGTAAACAAAAGCAAATTAAAGTATCAAGCTTCAAAAGGTGATGAGAAAGCAGAAAAAATTTATCAGCTTTTGGCTAAACATTACAATGAATATATCTCTATTGGATTGATTGGCACGATTTTAAGCATAACTTTTGCAACATCTACATTTGTCGCATTACTTCATGATATTTCCTATTATACACCTATCATAAAAGGAAAAGAAGAAATCTTTGCAGAAGCTATAGTAATTTTGACTCTTCTGTTTGGTGAAGTTATTCCAAAGAGTATTTTTCAGCATTACGCAAATGACATTATTTATTATGTTGTTCATTTTTTAGAAGTTTTTAGAAAAATATTTAAGCCATTCTTAATGTTTGCAAATTTGATAAACAAAATTGTTTTCGTACTTTTTAAGCTAAAACCTGCATCAGAAAAACCTTTATCAAAGCAAGAAATTTTAGATTTACTGATTTCTGAAGTTAAAGAAATAGATGAATTAAAGAAAAAAATAATAGCTAATATCTTAATTTTTAGCGAAAGAAGAATATCGGAGATAGTAGTACCACTTTCAGATGTTATTGCAGTTTCTGATGATAAAAAGGTTATGGATATAGTCCCGATATTTAAAGAAACAGGTTATTCAAGAATTCCGATTTATAGAAAAAGAATAGACCAAATAATTGGATTTGTAAGGTCTTATGATTTAATTTTTGCAAAACCAAACGAGCCAATAACAAAGTACATGAAAGGTATTAGATACATTCCGGAGTTTGCAAATCTGCCAAATGTTTTAAAAGGTTTTAAAAACTACAAAGACCATATAGCTGTAGTCGTTGACGAAAGAGGAGCAACTATCGGAATAATCACTTTAAGAGATGTTTTAGAAGAAATAGTAGGAGAAATTAAAGATGAGTTTGTCAAAAAAGATAAAGTAAGACTAAAAAAACAATCTTTAACGGAGCTTATTGTAGATGGACTTATGGAAATTAGAGAGTTGAAAAATTATATAGATATCAATATTCCGGATGGACCATTTGAAACTATCAACGGCATGATTACTTACATTCTTGGAAGAATGCCAAAGAAAGATGAAGAGATAGTTATAGACCAATATGTTTTCAAAGTTTTGAAAATTGAAAAGAGAAGAGTTTTAGAAGTTTTAATCAAAAAGTTAGAAGAGCGAGAGACGGGACTCGAACCCGCGACCTACTCCTTGGCAAGGAGTCGCTCTACCAACTGAGCTACTCTCGCATAAAAGATACTAAATATTATATCACAATTTAATATTCTTTTCAAGTGCGAGTGGTGGGAGTTGAACCCACACGCCCTTTCGGGCACGGGATCCTAAGTCCCGCGCGTCTGCCAATTCCGCCACACTCGCAAAGTAAATATATATTATATCACAATTAAATTAATTCCAGAGCGTTTCAAAATTAATTGAATATTATAAAGAAAGCAGGAATTAGCTTTGAAATATAAGTAGAGTCAATTCATTAATTGCCCATGCAATAAATAAGTGAGAGGTGAAAGGATGCAGATTCTTCGCTTACGCTCAGAATGACACTGTAGAGGGACAAAGGCGAAGATTCTTCGCTGTAGCTTCAAAATGACACCATTCGGAAGCTCCTTGTCATCCTGAGGCTGTAAAGCCGAAGGATCTCTTTTTTTGATTTTTTTTTAAAAATAAAACAGGAGATTCTTCGCTCGGTTGCAGAATGACGACTAAAAGGTTATTTAATTTTTAGATCACTCTCAGCTCAAAATTCTCTCATTCGCAAACATTAAACCCTTATCACTTCCAACGTGTTACTTTCATCCGGGTTTTTCTCAGAAGGACCTTTGATTAATACAAAATAGCCATTTTTCAATAATGTTATATTTTTGATATACTCTTTCCAATTTTTTGGCATTTGTTCTTCGTATACTGGATAAACACCATATGAAAATTCTAAGCTTTTTTCTACATTTTTATTAAAACAAACAGCAATTATCCATACAGGAAGTTTGAACCTGCTCATTCTTCTAGCTGTGGCTCCACTTGATGTTGGAGTTATAACAAACTCAGGATTTAGGTTTTTTACTAAATTAAAGGCATTTAGTGTCATAGTATCTTGGAGTGAGTTTGACTTTGAAAGGTCTTTCAAAAGCACTTCATACATTGGACTTTCATATCTTTCTTTTTCTATGCATTTCGCAATATTTTTTAATGTTAAAACTGCTATATCTGGATATTTGCCAACAGCAGTTTCTGCCGATAGCATAAGACAGTCTGTTCCGTCTAATATTGCATTTGCTACATCCGTTGCCTCTGCTCGTGTTGGTCTAACGCTTTCAATCATAGACTCAAGCATTTGTGTTGCAGTAATCACCGGCTTTCCGGCTAAATTTGCTTTTTTAATGATTCTTTTTTGTGTAATTGCTATACACTCTATCGGCGTTTCTATGCCAAGGTCTCCTCTTGCAACCATTATCCCATCAGCTTCTTGTATAATCTCATCTATATTTTCTACTGCCTTTGGTCTTTCTATCTTTGCAATCAAAAAAGGATGGTAATCTATACTTTTTGCATACTCTCTTGCATCTACAATATCCTGCCTATCTCTAACAAAGGATACACATAAAGCGTCAATCTCAACTTCTTTTGAAAACTCAATGCATTTTTTCTCAAACTCTCCGATGGCTTTTAATGGTAAATCTACGTTTGGCAGGTTTATACCTTTACGAGAAGTAAGCTTCCCATTTGTTAAACTTACAACATAAACTTTATCATCTTTTATATCTTCAACCTTAAACTGTAAAAATCCATCGTTTATATAAATAACATCTCCAACTTTTAAGTACTTAGAAAAATCTTTTAAGTTAACAGAAATGACTCCTTCCTGTGGCTTATCTGAAAGGATTAACCTATCGCCAACTTTTATATCAAGAGGCTGCAAGTCTCCAATTCTGATTTTTGGTCCGGGCAAGTCTCCTAAGATAACTATTCTTTTATTTAAAGATTTTGCTGTTTGTCTAAGAAGATTTATAACTTTTTGATGAGATTCAAAAGAGCCGTGAGAAAAGTTAATTCTGGCAATGTTCATGCCATTTTGAATCAATTTTTTAATAGTCTCTTCATCAGAAGATGCCGGTCCAATGGTGCATACAATCTTTGTTTTGATTTCTGGCAGGTTTAGCATGGTTATTTACTCAAATAGTGCATCTACAAACTCTTTTGCGTCAAATGGCTGTAAATCGTCTATTCCTTCACCAACGCCGATAAATTTGATTGGTATTTTTAAATCCTTACAGATAGGAATGATTGCTCCGCCTTTTGATGTTCCGTCAAGCTTTGTGATAATAATACCGCTTACATCCGTTGCTTCTTTAAATGTTTTTGCTTGATTTATTGAGTTTTGACCTATCGTTCCATCCAAGACTAATAAGGTCTCTACCGGTTGATTTTCAGAAAATTTAGCAATCGTTTTTTTAATTTTTTGTAGTTCTTTCATCAGATGTTCTTTTGTATGAAGCCTTCCGGCTGTATCAACAATAACAATATCATCGCCTTTAGCTTTAGCACTGTTTATAGCATCAAAAACAACCGCTGATGGGTCTGCTCCTGGCTGATGTTTTACAATTCTAACTCCTACTCTGTTAGCCCATACTTCAAGCTGGTCTATTGCCGCAGCTCTAAACGTATCTGCCGCAGCAAGGACTACCGATTTGCCGTCTTGTTTTAGCATATAAGCTAACTTTCCAACGGTTGTAGTTTTTCCACTTCCGTTAATTCCAAGAAATAATAAAACATCCGGCTTTTCACCTAAAAATGTCAGCCTTCCTTCGCAATCTTTTAAAATATCGTATATTTTCTCTTTTAATAGCTCTTTTAACTGCTGGCCTTCGGTGATTTTTCTTTTTTTGCTCTCTTCTCTTAAAAATTGTATTATCTCCTGAGTAGCTTTTACTCCAACGTCTGCTTTAAGTAAAACAGCTTCTATATCTTCAAACAATGACTCATCTATCTTTCTTCCAAAGGAAATTTTACTAAAGCCTTCAGCTAATTGTTTTTTTGTTTTTTCAAGACCTTTTTTGACTTTTTCAAAGAAAGATTTAAACAACGCCTGCACCTCTTAAAGTTAGTTTAATTAATATTTTATCATTGTAAAGAGACTTTTTGTGTCAACGTATAAGTTAAAAAGCATGGAAAAATGTATAATAGATTTCAAAAAAGAATTATTAAGATTTGTACCTTGGGTGAGAAATTAGTGGTTTTTATAAAATTTAAAAAGAGATCCTTCGGACTAAAGTCCTCAGGATGACAAGAAAAGGTTGAATGATAAGCATTAAATAAAGGATAACCTTATATGTCATCGTATATTAAATATACCAAAAATTTTTTAAACTATAAGAGAATAAGATTTTATAATAATTATAGACATGAGAGAAAAAAGAAGGACAGATCAAGTGACTGTCATTGGTCTTTTAAGACCGCTCAGGATGTTTTAGACTGTCCTTCCTCTACTTCCTACAACCTGAATTAGAACATTAGGCTTTTAAGCCTGTATTTAACTACGATGATAGGTTATCAGGAAGTTTCTTTCATGTCAAGTATTTTATGAAAGGAGGTACTATTATGAACAGCTACAAAATAGTCATAGGAATTGATGTATCTAAAAACTCATTCACTGCTACAGTTTTGTATGATAACAAGAAAGAAAATTTTGAAGTTAAATCTGACCCAGTTGAGTTTGAAATGAAAGTAAAGCCTTACCTTAAGAAGTTTAAAAAGTCAGATATGCTTATCATAATGGAGCATACAGGAGTTTACCATTTAAAGCTTGCTAATTATCTGTATGAAAATGACTATAATGTAGCAGTAATAAATCCATTTTCAATAAAGAAATTTATGGAAGCTAAAATGACAAGAGTCAAAACAGATAAAGCTGATTCATTCTTTATTGCAGAATATGGAAGAACGTTTTTCGATGGAGAGCTTTATAAACCAAAATCAGATGTAGAAAAAGAAATTGAAGTAAAACTAAAGATATTAGAAGACCTACAACAGCAGCTTACAATGCTAAGAAACAAAAGAGAATCATTAACCTATGTGGAGACTTATCAATAATTTTGTGTCTGGATTGAAAACTTTTTATTAAACAATTGTAAAATTTCATAAGAAGCTCCTTTAAAAGCAGGTATAGGTTTTTTCCATTTTCCATTCTTTAAATTATCTCTCTGTATAAGCAGATTTATCTCAAGAATGTCTACAGATTGAAAATATCCGCCTAAATTTATTCTTACTTTCTCTATCATGCTATTAACACTTTCAACTGGATTTGTTGTGTATATGTGCTTTCTTAGATTTTCTGGATATTTTAAAAAACATAAGTATCTCTCTTTGTTAGATTGAATATGTTTTATAAAGCTTGGATATTTAGATTTAAATCTACTACATAAATCATCTAATTTTTCTAATCCATCTTCATAATCTAAGCTGTTTTCTTTTATGTTTTTTAATTCTTTGTTAAATACTTGTGAATCTTCTTTATCCATCTGATTTCTAACGTTTCTTTGTAAATGGACTAAACATAGCTGATGGTCTGTATAAGGAAATAGTGTTTCTATGGCTTTTGTTATCCCAGGAAAATCATCACTTACTATAAGCATTACCCTTTTTAGTCCTCTATCTATTAAATCATTGAATACTTTTATCCAGTCTGCTTTGTTTTCACTACTGAAAAATGTGTAAAATCCAAATATATCTTTATTTCCTTGTAAATCTATTCCAAGAACTACATAGACAGAAGCCTTTCTGATTTTGTTTTTCTCTTTTATATCACAGTGATATGCGTCTATATACAGTACAAATGCATCCGATGGAAGCTCTCTTGTTTTAAAATCATTAAGTCTTTCTATAAGCTCTTTTTTGATTTTATCCATATGTTGTTTTGAATAGTTTAAGCCTAAGCTTTTTAATGTAGAATCTATCTTGCTTTCTGAGTATCCATTGGATACCAAACTCATAAGAAGGTCTATATAATCTTCATCAACTCTTTTGTAAGGGTCAGGTAATATTTGTGGTCTAAATTTACCCTTTCTATCTCTTGGGACATTTATGTTAAGCTTGAAAGAACCAGTATTTAGGTTTCTTTCGTAGTATCCATTTGCTTTGTTATCTTCATCATTTTCAAGGAAGAAATTTCTTTCCTGATTCATGACCAGTTCTACAACAGATTCTAAAAGCTTTCTTATACCTATCTTTTCTTTGGTTGTTATACCGTTTGGGAAAAATTCTTTTACTAATTCCTCTGTGGATCTGTTTAATACTTTTTCAAAGTATTCTTTTTTATCCATTATCATTCCTCCTTATAAATTTAATTTAGACACAACATTATTTTAACTCCCATACCCGGTATAAGTGATAGGACTATAGGAATGATAATATCAGTATATGGAAATTTTGAAAGATTTAAGAGTGTAAAAGATGCATCAAGTTTTATAGGAATCAGTCCGGGTATACATGAAAGTGGAACGAGTGTAAAGAAAAGTGGTTCAATAAAAAAGATGGGAAATCCATATGCAAGGAAAATATTATACATGGCAGCATTATCAGCAATAAGGTTTAACAAATACTGCAGAGAATTATACGAAAGATTAGTAAGTAAAGGTAAGGCTAAAAAGTTAGCATTAGTGGCTGTAGCACATAAGTTATTAAGGCAGGCATATGGTGTATTAAAAAGCAGAAGACCATTTGATGAAAATTTTTGTACTTGACATTTAACATAGAACATTCTGAGCGAAGCGAAGAATCTCCTATTTTTATTGAATTTCTCATTCGACGTATTTCACAATTTTTATTTTTCAATTTTCCTAAACTGATATGACTTTATGCACTTTCTCACTTTATTTAAAAAGATGTTATAATTTTTATGAGGTTTAGGATGGATACGAAAATAAAGGTTGAAAATCTTACAAAAAAGTTTGGAAATAGAGAAGTTTTAAAGAATATATCATTTGATGTTAAAAAGTCTGAAGTCTTTGTTATTATGGGTGGTAGTGGAAGCGGTAAAAGTACCGTTATCAAACACATCATCGGACTTTTAAAACCCACATCAGGAAAAATCTATATCGATAACGTTGATATCACATCTTTAAAGGATACCGAATTAATAGAATTTAGAAAGAAAATAGGCTATCTATTTCAAGAAGGAGCATTATTTGATAGTCTAAAAGTTTGGGAAAATGTAGGTTTTTACTACTTAGAAAATACAAAAATGCCGGAAAGAGATATATATAACCTTGCAAAAGAAAAGCTTGCGTTGGTTGGTTTAAAAGATGTGGAAAATTTATATCCTTCTCAGCTATCAGGTGGTATGAGAAAAAGAGTTGCCCTTGCACGGGCAATTTCTTATAATCCAGAAATCATACTTTATGATGAGCCATCTTCCGGACTTGACCCTGTAACTGCTGCAATGATTGATAAATTAATCTTAAAACTTAGAGATGAGCTTGGAGTTACTTCTATCGTAGTTACCCATGACCTTGAAAGTGCTTTTAGCATTGCAGATAGAATAGCTATGATTCATAAAGGTGTTATTTACGCTATCGGGACGCCTGAGGAGATTAAAAACCATCCAGACCCAGTAGTTCAGCAATTTATCAGAAGAAGCCCAGAAGGTCCAATAACGGAAGAGTTGATGAAAGAGCTTAATAACAATCTTAAAAAATAATAAAGGAGGCATTTTTTCTTGGGTTGTAAATGGAAAGGAATCATAGAAGCATACAGACAGTATCTACCAGTTAATGAAAATACTCCAATCATAACGCTTCATGAAGGAAACACACCACTTATAAAAGCTGATAATTTATCAAAAGAAATAGCGCCAAACTTAAATTTACAGATTTATTTAAAATATGAAGGACTTAATCCAACCGGTTCTTTTAAAGACCGTGGAATGACTATGGCAATTTCAAAAGCGAAAGAAAATGGAAAAGAAGCTGTAATCTGTGCATCTACCGGAAACACTTCTGCATCTGCGGCAGCCTATGCAGCAAAAGCCGGAATGAGAGCATACGTTTTACTTCCAAAAGGAGCTGTTGCCATAGGAAAATTATCCCAAGCAATGGTATACGGAGCAAAAATAATAGCGGTTATGGGAAATTTTGACGATGCCTTAGAAATTGTTAGAGAAATAGGAGAAAAATATCCTGTTGAAGTTGTAAACTCTGTAAATCCTTACAGAATAGAAGGACAAAAAACAGCAGCATTTGAGATTTGCGATTACCTTGAAGAAGCACCAGACTTTCATTTTATACCCGTTGGTAATGCAGGAAACATTACAGCATACTGGAAAGGATATAAAGAATACCATCAACTTGGAAAGGTTAAAAAACTTCCAAGAATGATAGGATGGCAAGCAGAAGGAGCAGCACCAATTGTAAAAGGATTTCCTATAAAAAATCCACAAACAATAGCAACAGCAATTAAGATAGGCAATCCTTACAGCTGGCAGCCAGCACTACAAGCAGCAAGAGAAAGTAATGGTTTTATAGACGCAGTCTCTGATGATGAAATTTTATATGCTTACAAACTTGTAGCATCAACGGAAGGTGTATTTTGCGAGCCGGCATCTGCTGCATCAGTGGCAGGAGTGATAAAATCTGTTAAAAAAGGTTTATTTAAAGGTGGAGAAGTTATCACTTGCACACTTACAGGAAATGGACTTAAAGACCCGGACACAGTAATAAAAGCAAGTGAAAAACCGGTAGAACTCCCACCAAACTTAGAAGAAATAGCAAGATTTTTAGAACTAATATGAAAAATATCCTTGTCGTAGGACTTGGAGCTGTTGGAACAGTATTTGCAACGTTTTTAAAAGAATCTAAGCATAATGTTTATGGCTTAGTAAAAGACCATCATTTAGAGTTTGCAAAAGACAATACTCTAAACGTTGAAGGAATTTGGGGCAATCATAAAGCAAAGCTTGATTTAATAACAACTAACATAGAAAATTTAAAAGATATAGATTTTGATTTAATCATAGTTGCCGTTAAGTCTTTTGATACAAAAGAAACTATAAAAAAGATACTTCCACTTATAAAACCAAAAACCAAAATACTATTAACCCAAAACGGCTATGGAAACTATGAAACAGCATCAAAATATATAAACAAATCAAAAATTTTACTTGGCAGAGTGATTTTTGGCTCAAAATTAATTGAACCTTTTCATGCTTACATAACCGTAAACGCAGATGATGTAAGAATAGGACAGCCGGAGAATCTATTAGAAGACAAAGAAGTTTTAGATGTAGTTTGCACAATAAAACATGCCGGCATTCCTGCTTCTTTTTCTAAGGATGTGTATAAAGTTTTATGGGATAAGATACTTTATAACTGTGCGTTAAATCCTCTTGGTGCGTTGCTTGAGTGTAGTTATGGAACGCTAAAAGAAAATAAAGAAACAAAAGAGATAATGGATTTAATCATAGATGAAATCTTTCAAGTGGCAAAGTTAAACAACATACAACTAAACTTTGACAACCCAGAAGATTATAAAAAATTGTTTTATGAAAAATTAATCCCACCGACAAAGGACCATTTCCCATCTATGTATTATGATTTGAAATCCGGTAAAAGGACAGAGATAGACGCTTTAAATGGTGCTATTGTAAAACTTGGTGAAAATGTAGGCTATCTGCCAAAGGTTAATTTTACGATTACAAATTTGATTAGATTTAGAGAAAAGAAATTAATAAACAGTTAAAAAGTAAGTAGAGGCGTTTCGCGAATCGTCCACAACTTCACTCATTATTTGCTGCTTGAGGCTGCTTATAAAAATCCACATCGTCATTCTGCAGCCGGCGAAGAATCACCTGTTATTGTTTCCTTCCTTTTAAAACACATTAAAACATTAGATCCTTTACTTCGTTGCTGGATGACAAGGAAAATAAAAATCCGTCTTCTGAAGCCGGCGGAGAATCTCGTAATTTTATTGAACTTTTCACTCGACGTATTTATAAAAATTACTAACCAACCGATTAACTTAAAAAAGAAAAAATCAAACAGTATTTGATTTTTATAAAAAATATGTTTAAATATATGAATGTAAATTTTTACAGAGGTGGCAGCTATGGAGTTTTTTTATCTTAAAGTGTTTAGATACGACCCAACAAAAGACGCAGAACCATATTACAAAACTTACAAACTCCCGGTAGAAAAAGGAATGACGCTACTGGCAGCACTCTTCAAAGCTAAAGAAGAACAAGACCCGTCAATCTCTTTCAGATATAACTGTAGGGCTGCAATCTGTGGTTCTTGTGCAGTAAAAATAAACGGACATGCGAACTTAGCCTGCAAAGTCCAAATTACGCATCTATTAGAAAAATATAATACAGATACTATAATCGTAGAACCGGCAGGAAATATTAGAGTATTAAAAGACCTTGTCTATGATATGGACTGGGTAGTTGATAAATTAAAAAGAATTAAGCCTTGGTTTATACCAAAAGAGCCTCCACCTGCAGATGGTAAAGAATACAGACAAGACCCATTTGACCATCAGAAAATAGATTATGCTTCTGATTGTATTTTATGTAATTCTTGTATGTCAGATTGTAATGCTCTTAAAGTTAATAAAGATTTCTTAGGACCAATGGTAATATCAAAAGCATACAGATTTATTGCAGATTCAAGAGATGGGGCAAAGAAAGAAAGACTTGAAGAAGTATTAAAAGAGTTCAATCTTGAATGGTGTGTTAGATGTATGGAGTGTACAACAAGATGTCCTAAGGAAGTTCAGCCGTATGAAAACATCATAAGAACAAGAATCATTGCAGCAGAAGAGGGCTTTAAATCACCGGGAGAAATCCACGCTGAGATTTTTGAAAATGATATATACAACAGGGGTCTTTTAAACGAAATGCTTCTTCCAATGAGACAAGAAGGATTGCTTGGTGCTGCAAAAAGAGCTCCATTTGGTCTTAGAATGTTCTTTAAAGGTAAAGTTAACATTGCAGACTTCTTTGGTGGTCATAAAGTAAAAAGACATGAAGAAGTTCAAAAGATCATGGATAAAGCAAGAGAAATGAAAGATAAAGTTAAGATAAAAATTATTCCGGACGTACATACTGTTTATGAAGACAAGAGAAAAAGCAAGAAGAAGGAGGTTCAATCATGAAATATGCATTTTATACAGGATGTTCAGCTAAGGGTGTAGCTCCTGAGCTTTATGATTCAACAAAGCTTGTTGCAGAAAAGCTTGGAATGGAATTAATAGAGCTTGAAGCTGCTACTTGCTGTGGAGCAGGTGCCGTTCAAGAAAAAGATGAATTTTTATCTCTTGTTATAAATGCAAGAAACTTAGCATTGGCAGAAGAGCTTGGGCTTGATATGTTAACAATCTGTAATACTTGTACATTAATGCTTAGAGAAGCAAAATTCAAATTAGACCATGACCCAGAAGTTAGAGCTGCAGTTAATGAAGTTTTAAAAGAATCCGGATTAGAATATAAAGGAACGATAGAAGTTACTCACTTTTTATGGGAAGTAATAGATGCGGTTGGTCTTGATAAAATTAAAGAAATGGTGGTAAGACCATTAAAAGAGTTTAAAATAGCTCCTTTCTATGGTTGTCACATCATAAGACCACCTTACTTAACAGGATACGAAGACCCAGACAACCCAACTTCTATAGAGAGATTGATAGAAGCTCTTGGCGGAACACCGGTAGACCATGATGCAAGGCTTGCTTGCTGTGGATTCCATTCTTTCTGGTCTGCAGAAGACAAAGTTACATTAAGATTAACAGCAATGGATACACAAGCAGCAAAAAAAGAAAAAGCCGACTTTATGGTAACACCTTGTCCATTATGCCATACGCAACTTGATGCTATGCAGCCGGAAGCAGAAGAAAAAATCGGAGTAAATATTGGAATGCCGGTTTTACACTTACCACAGCTTATAGGTTTAGCAATAGGTTTAAAACCAAAAGAGCTTGGATTACACAAGCATGTAATTTCAACAAAAGCAATCATTGAAAAAGTAGCATAGTAAATAGGTAAGAAAAGAGAAGGTCTTAAAATTTTAGTAAATTGTAGAGTGTAAATACAACTTTATCTTCAACCATCATCCTGAGGACTTTAGTCCGAAGGATCTCTTCTTTTAAGAAAATGAATAAGTGAGAGGTAAAAAAGGAGATTCTTCGCTAACGCTCAGAATGACATTTTCACTTTCCTTGTCATCCTGAATGAAGTGAAGGATCTCTTTTTTTAAAAAGCAAGAAAGTAGAGGTAATTCATTAATTGTCTATACAATAAATAAATGAAAGGTAAAAGGATTAAGATTCTTCGCATGGCTTCATAATGATGATGTTGATTTTTGCAAGTAGTCTCTAAATTTCTATTGCATATATAAAAAAATATATTTATAATATATTCTAATATTCTAAATCGCAGGTGATTTTTATGGAATTGAAGGAAGGAACAAAAGAGCTTGAAAAATGGCAAGATGAACAATTTTTAGAAGATACAGCTGAACTTCTTAAAGCTTTAGCTCATCCGGCGAGACTTAAAATTATCGGGTTTCTTGCAAGCGGAAAAAAATGCGTTAAACATATATGGGAAGCTTTAGATTTGCCACAACCAAACGTATCTCAACATCTATCAGTATTGAGAAACAGAGGAATACTTGGATACAAGCGAGAAGGCTCAATTGTATGTTATTATATTAAGGATAAAAGAGTATTAGATTTATACAAAAATTTAACACAGGAGGATTAAAAGTATGGCTGGCAAAGTTATATCCGTGAACGAATCCAATTTTGAACAAGAAGTATTAAACTCAGATGTGCCTGTATTAGTAGACTTTTGGGCTCCATGGTGTGGTCCATGTAGATTAATAGCTCCGATCGTAGAAGAGCTTGCAGTAGAATTAGAGGGAAAAGCAAAGGTTGTAAAAGTAAATACAGATGAAAATCCTAATCTTGCAATGAAATATGGCATAAGAGCTATTCCAACAATCATGGTATTCAAAAACGGAAGAGTAGTTGATACAAAAGTTGGCGTACAATCTAAGGAAGTTTTAAAAGCATTACTTACATAAAGGAATTTAATGGTAGAAATACATCCAACAGCAATTGTTAGTAATAAAGCAAAGCTTGGGACCAACGTTAAGGTTGGTCCTTTTTCTATTATTGAGGATGAAGTAGAAATTGGCGATAACACAGTCATTCATTCATCTGTCAAAATTAGAAATTATACAAAAATAGGTTCAAACTGCGAAATCTTTGAAGGCTGTGTTATTGGAAACATTCCGCAGCATCTTGGCTTTAAAGGTGAAATTTCTTACGTAGAAATCGGCAATAATACAGTTTTAAGAGAATACTGTACAGTACACAGAGGAACATCTTTTGATGATGGAATTACAAGAATCGGAAATAATACTTACTTGATGGCATACGTTCATATTGCTCATGATTGCAAAGTAGGAGACAATACAATCTTAGCTAACTGTGTCACATTAGCAGGACACGTAAAAATAGGAAACTATGTATTTGTAGGCGGACTAACACCGATACATCAATTTTGCAGAATTGGTGATTATGCTATGGTAGGCGGTGCATCTGCCGTAGATAAAGATATACCACCTTTTACAAGGGCGTCAAAAAATCATGTTTTATTGTATGGTTTAAATTTAGTTGGTTTAAAAAGAAGAGGATTTAGCTCAGAAACTATAAAACTTTTAAAAGAAGCATACAGAATATTATTTAGAACATCTCCAACTTTGGCAGAGGGTATAAAAGAAGTAGAAGAAAAACTTCCTAAGACTAAAGAAATTCAAATGCTTTTAGACTTTGTCAAAACAACAAAAAGAGGAATAGCCCCAGAAGCTTCAAAAAGGAAACTGCTTATATCTGACGAAGAATGAAAATCGGACTTATCGCAGGTAGTGGAGAACTTCCAAAAGCCTTTGCAAAATCAGCCTATCAAAACAACGAAGACCTAACAATCATAGCCATAAAATCCTCAGCAGATAAAGAGTTAGAACGCTATGGAAAAACTCACTGGTTTTCATTCACAGAAGCTCAAAAAATAATAGATTTTCTCAAAAAAGAAAACATTCAAAACCTTGTTATGCTTGGGAAAATAGAGCATAGCTCTATACTTTTTCATTTTCATAAATTAGACCATAGAGCAAAAACATTTTTAAGTAAATTGAAAGACAAAAGGGCAAAATCTATACTCCATTCAATCATTCAGGAGCTTGAGTCAGAAGGATTTAAATTTATAGACCCAACACCTTATTTAAAAGAGTTGCTAATCCCGGAAGGTTTTTTGATAAATCCGGTTGATGATACAGAAGTTTTAAACGATGTAGAATTTGGGATAAAGATAGCAAAAGAGATTGCAGACCTTGATATTGGTCAAACTGTGGTTGTAAAAGATGGTGTTGTGATAGCTGTGGAAGGCGTGGAAGGAACTGATAAGTGTATTTTAAGAGGTGGGGAGCTTGGAGGAGAGAATACAGTAGTCTGTAAAACTGCACGTAGTAATCAAGATATGAGATACGACGTTCCAGTTATTGGCTTAAAAACTCTTGAAAGTATGAAGAAAGCAAAAGCCAAAGTTTTGGCAGTCGAGGCAAATAAAACATTTTTGTTAGAAAGAGAGAAGTTTATAAATAGAGTAAAGGAATATGGCATTACTGTAATGTCTGTTAAGGTTTAATAAAAATGTTTTAAAATTTTTGTAAGTTTACATTTCATCATATCGTTCTAAGGACTTTAGGCAGAAGAATTTTCTGTTTTAAGGAAAGCAAGTAGAGGCAATTCATGAATTGCCCGTACAATGAATAAGTGAGAAGTAAAACAGGAGATTCTTCGCTTCGCTCAAAATGACGAATAAGATTATCCTTTTTCTAGTGCTTACCATTAAACCTTCCTCTGTCATCCTGAGGCCGTAAATCCGAAGGATCTCCTTTTTTAAGAAAGTGAAAGAGTGAAAAGAGGAGATTCTTCGCTTCACTCAGAATGACAGATTTAGACACACAAAGGCAGAGATTCTTCGCCGGCTGCAGAATGACGGTGTGAATTTTTGGAACAGTTCCCCCCCAAGATATTTATCTAAAATTTTAAAGCACTTTCATAACACCATAAAAACCTAATCTAAAAAATATCTTATGCTTGCAATTCCATAAACGCCTGTATCAAGCACAGATTGAACATTGTACTTATTTATACCACCAAGAGCATAAACAGGCAAAGGTAATTTATTTACTATCTCTCTTAACTTTTCTACCCCGATCGGTGGTGCTTTGCCTTCTACCTGAAAAATTGGAGAAATAAAAACATAATCTACCCCATCTTGATAAGCCTGTAATCCACATTCCAAAGAATGACAAGACTTGCCAACTATCAAATTAGGAAATTTTTTCTTTATTGGCTCTATTGGAAGACCATTTTCTGGAAGATGCACGCCATCAAGATTTAAAAGTAAAGCAACATCAAGCCTGCTATTGATGATTATCTTTACATCGTAACCTTCGGCAATCTTTAAAACATCTTCCGTAAGCTTAAAAAGTTCATTATCTGGAAGGTCTTTTTCTCTGATTTGAAATAATCTAATGCCTTTATCTAAAACTTCTTTTATAGTATCAAGAAAAGGTTTTTTAAACTTTTTTCTGTCAGTAATAAAATAAAATCTATGGAGCATTAGTCCCTATCTAAGTATACAAAAATTCCAAATAGTACAAAAGTAAAAATCACCATTCCAAGAATTACTATTGGAAACCAAGTTCCAACATCCATAGTATTAACCTCCAAGGCAGATTAATACTATTTTAACATATCAACCGCCAATGCTCGTCATAACTCTTACACAGTCTGAAAAAGCATAATTTGATTTTTGAATGTTTAGATTTGAAATTTCCTTAGCTATTAAAACTTTTCTTAAAAATTCATCTAAATCTTCATCAGTTCCATATCTTAATACTTCTTTAACTGATAGTTCTTCATCCGTTCTCAAGCAAAGTTTTATTTTTCCTTCTGCTGTAAGTCTTAATTTAGAGCATCCATCACAGAAAGGATTTGAGATAGGAGTAATAAAGCCAACCTTCACACCTAATTTTGGTATTTCATAAACCCTTGCTGCACCACTACCTATAGACGTTGAAGGGATTAATCTTCCATACTTTTCTTCAATCTTTTCTCTCACTTGGTCTAATGGTTTAACCATCTCTTCATTCCATTTTATATAACCATGACCAATTGGCATCATCTCAATGAATCTTACTTCAACACCATAATCTATTGCAAATTTTACAAAATCTAAAGCTTCATCTTCGTTTAAACCTTTTATTATTACTGCATTGACTTTGATTGGGTCAAATCCAAGTTTTTTGCTCATCCTTATTCCTTCCAAAACATCTTCCAATCTACCTTTTGTTATCTGATGAAATAATTCTGGCTTTAGGCTATCTATGCTTATATTCAATCTATCTAAGCCTGCTTCTTTAAGCTTTTCTGCATGGTGTTTTAGTGTTATAGCGTTTGTTGTCATTCCTATATCTTCTATTTCAGGGATTTCTCTAATTAGCTTAACTAAGTTTTCTATCTGTGGTCTTACCAACGGCTCTCCGCCTGTAATTCTGACTTTTTTTAATCCGTATTTTGTCATTGCTTTTACAAGTCTTACTATCTCTTCATATCTCAATATTTCTTCATGTGGAATGAATTCCTGATTATCAGGTCTGCAGTAGAAACATTTAAGATTACATTTATCTGTAACTGATATTCTAAGATATGAAATTTCCATCTTCATCACCTCAAATATTATTCATTTTAATGATATAACAAATTTGTCATTTTGACAATATTGTAAGTTCGGTAATATGCACAAAAAAGGTGCATCTATTACTTGACTTTACTTAAAAAATGGGTCATACTATAAGAACAAAATAATAGAAGACGTTTAAAGAAGTACTGTTAAATCAGGGGAAGGAAGTAACACATCAAAAAATCTCTTCAGGTCCCAAAAAATCCAAAGTGTTTCTTTAAACCTCTTCTGTTAGAGGTAAATTTATTATTTTTTTGGAGGTATTATAGTCGTGCGTATCACAGGTACAGTTAAGTGGTTCAACTCAAAGAAAGGATTTGGCTTCATCACAAGAGATGATGGTCAAGGGGACGTTTTTGTTCATTTTTCAGCGATTCAGTCAAGAGGATTCAAAACTCTTGAAGAAGGTCAAAAAGTAGAGTTTGAAATTGCTCAGGACGAAAAAGGTCCAAAAGCAGCAAACGTAGTAAGAGTTTAAGGAAAAAGGAGGTAATTAGAAATGGCAGTAACAGGGACAGTAAAATGGTTTGATTCAAAAAAAGGTTTTGGTTTCATTACAAGAGATGACAATGGACAAGACATATTTGTACACTTCTCAGCTATCCAAGGTTCTGGATTTAAGAACTTAGAAGAAGGTCAAAAAGTTAGATTTGAAATCGTTCAAGACGAAAAAGGTCCAAGAGCTGATAAAGTAGAAAAACTTTAATCAAATACACCCGGGTCTATCCCGGGTTTTCTATATTTCCAATCAATCTTTTAAATTAAAATGGTGTTCCAAATTTCAACTAAGTTTAAAAATTAATTAGCTTTTTTATTGTCATTCTGAACGAAGTAGAGAATCTCCGTCCTTTTACCTCTCACTTACTCACTTTCTCACCTTCTTTAAAAGAGGAGAACCTTCGGACTAAAGTCCTCAAGGATGACGAGCAAATGTAAACCCATTTTACACATACATTCTACAACTTACGAGAATTTTAGAACACCCTCACTTATAACTTGTGAATTTGTTGGTGTTCATTCTAAAATTAGGTAATTTAATTTTTTGCTTGACTACAGTATAATCGGTAGAAGTGTTCTAATCAGGAGCTTGAAATCAACCTATGTTTATCATCTAATTACTACTTTTTATCTTTTTCTTGAAGCTTATAAACCAAGTAAAAAATAACTATCAACAGAATTGGATAAACAAAAAACAATGCAGGCATTTTTTCAATGATTTTTAAAAAGTAGTAGTTTAATACCATATAGCCAATAGACAGGCTGACGGCAAAGGTTAAAAGGGTTTCTTTTGAACGATAGGTATTTATTCCTGATAAAAAACCAATAAATCCTAAAAACATAAAAGGTATTACAAAATAAAATCTATCAGCTAAAATAGATAAAACTTTACTATCTTCTTCAACGGCAAGTTTTAATAAATCTTTTGTTCTAAAATCTTGCATAGAAATCTCTTTTATGTAAGAAACATCCAAGCTAAATGTATATTTTTCGTACTTTATTGTGTCAAAGGATTTTTCGGATGGTAGCTGTATGTAGCCATCTTTTAAAATTAGGTTGTTTGATATAAACATACCTTCTTTGGCTGTGATAAGATAGCCGTTAGAAGCATTATAAATCAAGATATTATAAAAAGTGTTTTTTTCCTTCTTTTCAACGTATACAGAGACATTGTCGTTTATCTTAGAAAAGTTTTTTGGAGAAACATTTTCTAAAATGTAGCTTTTGACTTTATACGTTAAAAATTTATATCTTTCTCTGTTTGCTGATGGGACTATAACCGTAGAAAAAACAAACGCAATGATTACAAAAATAACAGTCATGATAAAAACAGGTTTTAAGAGCTGTTTTTTTGATATGCCGGCAGAGTACACAGCGTAGATTTCATTTTTGTCTCTTAAAGATATCCCAACAAGTAGCCAACTTATAAAAAAAGCAAAAAGAAGTTGATATTTTATAAAAGATATGTCTATCAAAAACAGCAGCTTTGAAAAGTCTATTATATTCATACTGTAGGCAAAAGATGGAAGATGCAAAAGCTGAGAAGATGTTATGATCAGTGAAAATAGTCCGATAAGCAGTATAAAGTTTTTAAAAAATAACTTTATCAGATACTTATCAAGAATTTTCATCTATAAGCTAAACCATCCTTCCGGCGGTGTTATTTGCATTTTGTTTTCTTTTACATTTACATCTTTCACAAATTCATTAATAAATGGTAAGTGTCTTGTTTTTTCATCTGTGCATTTTATTATCAAATACGCTTGAGATAATCTATCATCTATTTTTTCAACCTTTCCAATTAGCTTGTCATTATAATAAACATCCATTCCAATTAATTGAAATTCGTAAAACTCATCTTCTCCAAGTTTTGGCAGCAAATCTTCTGGTACATAAATTAGCCTATGGCTAATTTCTTTTGCTTTTTCTGGTGTGTCATAGTTTTTGAACTTTATCAATCCTTTTTTTCTGTCTACGGTTTCTATGTTCAAAGGTTGCAGCTCATTTTCTTCATCTTTTATGTATATCTCTTCCGGTAGATAAAAATTTTTAACAAATATCTCAAATTTTAAATTGCCTTTTACGCCATGGGTTCCGTGAATCTTTCCAATGGCTATAAGGTCTTTTTTCATCTGCCTACCTCACACATTTTGGTAAATCTTTTAAAATGTTTATGGCTGTATTTTTAATATTTTCATCTTCGTAATTTTGTAAAGGTGTAAGCAGGCAAGATGCTTCTTTTCTTTTTTCAGCTTTTAATAAGATTTTTGCAGCTTCGATTCTCGATTTTGCTGTAATATCCTTTGCTTCTGGATATAGATATATTCCGTTTAAAAAGTAGTTCAACGCTTTATTAGGATTTTCTTTATTATAAATCATACCAAGGAGGTAATAGCTTTCTGCCGCGTCGTTGTAGTTTGAGGATTTTGTCCCATTTTCTAAATAACTTACAGCATCTTTTTCATTGTTCATAAGATAATATGTTTTTCCAATATAAAAGCTAAGTTCATTAACCTTTTCAGGGTGTTTTTCTAAAAGTTCTTTAAAGTATGCTGATGCTTTATCATAATCCCCTTTTTGAAGTAGTATTTTTGCAAGTTTAAATTTAACGTCATCATTTTCTTTAAGCTCTTCATAGATTTTTATGCTATTGTCTAAATCGTTTTGTTTTTCATAGATTTCTGCTAAAAGTAATTTACTTGGAACTTTATATTCTTCGTTGTTTGTATTTAAGTAATCTATTAAAACTTGTTTTGCTTTGTCAAGTTGGTTTAGTTTATAGTAGCTTTCTGCAAGTTTGTAAGTAGCAAGGGCTGATTCTTTACTATTTGATGCCGCTACTTCTTGATAAATTTTAATAGCATCTTCTATTTTTCCTTTGTTTTGATAAATCTCTGCAAGCTGGATTTTTAGAATATTTGCTAAAGGATAGTTTGGATATTTAGCCAAAAAGCTTTTAATCATACTTTCCACATCTTCAGAAGAACCTTTAGATTCAAGAATGATTAAATTGTAGGCAGCATCAATACTATCTTTAGTACCTGAGTATTTGGTTATGAAATCTTTGTATATATTTACTGCTAAGTCTCTTTCTCCAAGGTTGTAGTAGCTATCTGCAAGTCTAAGAAGTGCTTTCCTTGTGTATATATCATCATCATTTTTATATTTTTCTAAAAATTTGCTAAACTCTTGGGATGCTCTTACAAAATCTCCTGAGGAGAAAAATGTGTAAGCATAAAGATAGTATGCTTTTTTTGCAATTAAATCATCTCCATTTAGCAGCTCTTTTAACACTTCTCTTGCTTTTTCAAGGTCGTTTTCTTTGATGTAAACATAAACTAATAAAAACTTTGATTTTCTATCGTTTCTATTTTGAATTATATTTTTAACAGCTTCTAAATCTCCTGCGTTAAAGGCTGATACTGCTTTCATATATGGGTCTTTAAAGGCTTTAAAAGCGTTTTGATAGTCTCCATTTAAGTAAAAGTACCAACCAAGTAAATCATATGCATAGATTTGGTCAAACTCTTTTAGCTGTGAAACTGTATTGACAAAATTTTCATCATCTTTATTTATTAAATAGATTTCTGCTAAATATATCAATGCTTTCTTTCTAATCTCTGAATTTTTTGATTCTGATGCTTTGTTTAGAAATCTTTCTGCTTTTACAAAATCTTTATCTGCGTAAGCGGTTATTCCTGCATAATAAAATACTTCCGGGTCTTTTGTTTCTGTCGTTAAATCAGAAAATAATTTTAATGCGTAGTCGTAGTTCTTAAGATTGTATAAAGATGTTGCAATGGCAAGCTTTAAGTATGTTTTATTTTTGTCTGTTAGCTTTATAGCATTTTGGAAGTATATAAAAGCATCTAAATAATCTCCTTTTTTAAACCTTTCATTTGCAAGTTTTATGTAAAGATAATGTGCTAAAAGCTCATCTCTTGATTGTAAAACGCCTGCGTAGTCATCAATGTTATTTGAATCTATTAAAGCTTTACCGTATAAAGCAAGATTATAAACATACCCATTTGTGTTTTCTTTGAGAATAAGGTTGAATTTTTCCAAAGCATTTTGATAATCACCTGTATAATAATAAGAAAATCCATCTATTAAGATAGAGTCATATATTAACTGTTTGTTCTTGCCTGTGTATTTTATCTTTAAAGCCTTTAAAAAGTTTCCTACTGAAAAATTATAATACTTTTGAATGTATTGACAGTACTCTATGCTTCCAATGTCTAAATTATCGCAATTTATATTGTTAAAATCAGCTTTACCGCCTGATAGTAGATTTATCACTTGATTATAAAAACTAACATCTATATCTTTGTCAAATTGTGATAATAAGAATTTGGCTTTTTCTTGATTGCCAAGCATTATATTAACAATAGCTGAAGATAGGCATGCCTCTTTTGTTTTTAATATTTCACAGCTTTTTGATAGATTACTTTCTGCCTCCAGGTATTTTCCAAGATTGTATTTAACTACCCCAAGTAGATAATAAGCATAAAACAGGTTTTTATGGTCTTTATATTTTTCTATAAATTTTTCAAGACTGCTTTCAGCAAACAATAAATCTCCTTTGTTGTAGTAATCTATTGCATCGGATAATAGTGCATTTGATGGAGGGATTCCTAAGTAAGCTGTAGGTTTTTCTATGGTAAGGACTGGAAGTTTTACATCTGTCGGTTTTTTTGGTTTTATGTATTGTGTAATATTTAATTCTTCGTTTAAAGTTTTCAGCTCAAGAGTATTAGGTGGTTCTAAATAGGGTTTTTCTTCAGTGATTTTTGTCGTTATTTCTAACGGAAAAACTACCTCCGGGACTTTTACTTCTGCATAAGAACAAAAAAATAGAGTTAAGACTAATGCCAAAATAATATTTAGTTTTATCAAGCTTTCTTTTTCATTCTGAGAAAAAAGCTCTAAGGATCTACTGTTTAATACTTTCATTTAAAACCTCTAAAGCTTTTTGTATATCTAATTTTATCTGATTTTTAAGCTCATCTACAGAGTTGAATTTTCTTTCTTCTCTTAAATATGTTTTAAAAACCAATTTTACATAATCGTTTGTTTTTGGATGTATTTTTAAATCTTCAATAATATGTGCTTCCATAAATGTTTTTGTTCCATCAACTGTTGGTCTGTTTCCATAATTTATAACTGCTTTTTGACATACATTTTCATAGCATATAAATCCGGCATAGACACCTTTTTTAAGACAAAGGTCATCGTCTGGCTTAAGGTTTATCGTTGGAAATCCAAGTTCTCTACCTTTTTTGTCTCCTTCTACAACTTTGTCAATAAGATAATAATCTCTTCCAAGAAGTTGGACAGCTTTTTCGAGACTTCCATTTTTTAAAAAATCTCTTATATCGCTGCTGCTTATTCTTTTATTCTCCTCTGTAATATCTTCTATAATGACAACTTTATAATCTAATTTTTCTTCTAAGGATTTTGCAAGGTTTATATCTCCGGACCTTTTATGTCCAAACCTCCAATCTTTACCAACAACTAAATATTTACAATTTATTTTTTCTTTTAAAAAATTTAAAAAATCTTCTGGTTGTTTTTCATAAAAGTTTTTATCAAAATCTATAACTAAGATGTAATCGATTTTTGCTTCTTTTAAAAGCTGGACTTTCGTTTCAAGATTTACAATAGAGCATTTATATTGCTGGGGGTTTAAAATTTTTCTTGGATGGGGATAAAATGTTATTACAACTGTTTTGAGATTTCTTTCTGATGCAATGTTTTTTAGCTTATCAAGGATTTCCTTATGTCCTTTATGGACCCCGTCAAAGTTCCCAATAGTGCATGCTGTTTTTTCTTTTATAGGAAGGTCTGTTAATCTTAAAATCATAACTCCTCGTTAAGGAATTTATTGGTAACCTTAGAAATTACAGAGTATCTAAATCCTCTGTTCTTTAGAAATTTTACCACATTTTCAAAAGTCTTTTCTTTTTTAAATGACCTTTTAAGAAGATTTATGGCTGCTTCTAACTCTTCATCTTCAGAAATTTCTATAAATTCTCCTGTTTTCTGATAGATTTTTTGATTTATTTTTAAAGAGCTTTTACCTTTATTAATACTTTTCTCTTTAAGCCTTTCTTTTAATTTTTCATCATTTAAAAGATTTTGCTGTTTTAAATATGCTAAAACTTCTTCAATTTTTTCTTTATCAAAGCTTTTTTTAATAATTTTTGGTTTAACTCTTCTTCAAAGTAATCTCTTTTTGATAATAGCTTTAAAGCGTAAGATTTAATACGTGAATCCACCAAAATCTAATCCTTCATCTTCTCCCGCAGTAATACCTTTTATCTTTAATTCAACATCCGATGGATTTGAAGCATGCATGAGTGCATCTTCATAAGAAATAAGTCCCTGATTGTAAAGGTCTACAACTGCTTGGTCAAAAGTTTGCATTCCGTACATTTTTTTCCCTTTTTCCATATAATCATTTATTAAAAGGAGTTTATCTGGATCCATAATACATTCTGTTATTGCTCCAGTATTGATTAAGACCTCAACAGCTGGAACAACTCCTTTACCATCTTTCCTTGGTATTAATCTTTGAGATATAACAGCTTTTAATACGGCAGCTAAAAGTATCCTTAAATGATTCTGTTCTTCTCCAGGGAACATATTTATTATCCTGCTTATTGTGTCTTTCGCGTCTTGAGTGTGTAATGTGGATAAAACGAAGTGTCCAGTTTCTGCAGCTCTTAAAGCGGTTTGAATTGTTTCTAAATCTCTCATCTCACCAACCATAATAACATCTGGGTCCTCACGTAAAGCAGCTCTTAAGCCAGTGCTAAAGTCTCGTGTATCCAAATCTACCTCTCTTTGAACAATATATGCTTTTTTATCTCTGAAAACGTATTCTATAGGGTCTTCTATTGTTATGATAGTTTCCTCGAAAATTTCGTTTCTGTAATCTAACATAGATGCTAAAGTTGTGGATTTACCTGAACCTGTTGGACCAGTAACAAGAACTAACCCCCTTGCTTCTTCAGCTATTTTTCTTATTACTTCTGGCAGAAGAAGTTCTTCAAATCTTGGAATGTTTGTTTTTAAAGCTCTTAAAGCAATAGCATAAGTTCCTCTTTGTCTATAAATATTTACCCTAAACCTGCTTACAGTTGGGATAGAATAAGAAATATCAACCTCTCCATTTTTTATAAGCTCAGCTTTTTTATTTTCGGATTTTGCAAGAATTTTAGATATAAAATTTGTCATATCTTCAACAGTAATGGGATTATACTCATCCAAAGTTTGAAGAATTGTCTTTATTCTGACCTTTGGCTTACTGGCAACTTTTAAATGTATATCTGATGCACCTAACTTTACAGCTTTAGTAAGAATTTCATCAAGCTCCATTTAATGTCCTCTCCTTAATTATCTGTTCTAACTTTTCGGTTAATTCTTTATTTTGTTTTAAAAATTCTCTTGCTTTTTCTTTACCTTGACCAAGTTTTATTTCTTCGCCATTTTCATCCTTGTAAGAATACCAAGCTCCACTTTTTTTAATTATACCAAGCTCTTCTCCCAAATCAAGGATTTCTCCTTCCTTTGAAATACCTTCTCCGTATATAACATCAAATTCTGCTTCTTTAAATGGAGGTGCTAATTTATTTTTAACAACTTTAACCTTTACTCTGCTACCAACTTTTTCACCATCGGTTTTTATATCACTTTTTCTAACCTCCATTCTCATATCTGCAAAGAATTTGATAGCTCTACCACCTGTTGTTGTTTCTGGATTTCCAAACATAACACCGACTTTTTCTCTGATTTGGTTTATAAGAATAAGAGCAGTATTGCTTTTGTTTACAGCCCCTTTTAATACTCTCATAGCTTTAGACATAAGTCTTGCATGAAGACCTACGTTAGAATCTTCGATATCTCCTTCAATTTCTGCTTTAGGAACCAATGCAGCCACAGAGTCTATAACTATTACATCTACAGCATTACTTCTTACTAATGTCTCTGCTATTTCTATAGCTTGTTCGCCATAATCTGGTTGAGAAATTATGAGTTCGTCAAGATTTACCCCAATCGCTTTTGCATATTTTGGGTCAAAAGCATGCTCTGCATCGATAAATACCGCTCTTCCACCCTTTTTTTGTGCTTCTGCTATTATGTGTAGTGTTAAGGTTGTTTTTCCTGAAGATTCTGGACCGTATATTTCAATTACTCTGCCTTTTGGTACTCCACCGATCCCTGTTGCTATATCTAAGGATAAAGAACCTGTTGGAATAACTTCTACAGATTTTATACCTTCAGAAGACAATGTCATAAGTGAGCCTTTTCCATACCTTTTCTCTATTTGAAGAATAGCACTTTCAAGAGCCTTCTTTTTTGCTTCTAAATTTTCTTCTACAGCCATTGATGCCTCCTAAAATATAAACTTTTAAATCATTGTTATAAAAATTTCTAAAAATCGGGGAGATTATTCGCCTACTTCAGAATGACAATACTTTACTTTCGTAAGGGCGATTCATGAATCGCCCCTACTCTTCCACTTTTCCATTTTCGCTGTCATCCTGAGGACATAAGTCCGAAGATCTCCTTTTTAAATTTTATAAAAATCACTAATTTCCCATCCAAGGTATTTCTGCCAAATATAATTTATACCATTGATGCTGAATAACAATATAAGGTTATAATTTTATTCTTCGCCAACAACTCTTGGAACAACAAAAAATCCACCTTTTGCTTGTGGTGCGTTTTTTATTGCTTCTTCGTTTGTTATTGAGCCTGTAGGAATATCTTCCCTTTCCGATTTTTCTTCAATTTGAAGTTCATAAAATGGCAATGTATCTTTTACATCAACCTCATTTAGCTTATCTATAAAACTCAAAATATCTTTAAACTGATTTGAAAATAACTCTATCTCTTCTTCTTTTAATTTCAAGTTTGATAATTTTGCTACTTTTTCAATTAACTCTTTTTCTATTTGATTTGTCATTTTTCACCTCTCTAAGATATGATTTTTGTCATTTTAAATATATTCGAATGTTAATATATTGTTATTACTTAGTTCGCATCCCCCTCCCTCCCCCTCCATACCTGGTCGGGAGCAATCCCGACCCTTTTTATTTTTTATATCTTGAAAGCTTACTTTTTATAAACTTTAAAGCTTGGACCGGATTGTTAACCAAATCTTCTCTACCATACTTTATTAAAACATTTTTTTGTTTTTCTGACAACTGGTAGTTTTTCATCATTTCTTTCTTTGCTTTATTTATCCATTTTGTAAGCAATTTTCTATCTAAAAGCTCTTTCTCTGTTAGTTTCAAGCCCGTTTTTTCAGCCAAACTTTTTGCGTATTCTATTTGTTTTTGAGATGGATTTTTTTCAGCGTGAGCATCGATAAACTCTTTTAGTTTTTCTGGGTCATCTTTTATCTCTTCTATGCTTTTGCCATGTTTTTCTGCTAAATCTTTTGCATAATCAAGCATTTTCTTTGATATTTTCACATTTTGTTTTGAACCTGATTTTTCATGAAGCTGTTTTACAAACTCTTTCCAATCTTTTTTATTCTCTTCTACTTTATCAAGAAAATCTTCCATTTTCTTTGTAAAAGAGTAATCTATCACCCAATTGTAGCGAGTGTTTAAATATTCAATCAGATGAAAGGCGTTTTCTGTTGGTCTTAAACTTCCATTTTCCTTAACTACATAACCTCTTTCTTTTATAGTTTTTATTATCGTTGCATAGGTTGAAGGTCTACCTATACCAAGCTCTTCCAATTTTTTGACAAGTCCGCCTTCTGTGTATCTTGCCGGTGGTTTTGTAAATTTTTCTTCCAAATTTATTTTTTCAAGCGTTAAGACATCTTTATTTTTTAAATCTGGTAGTTTTTGATTTTCTTCTTTATCTTCCTCTTCTTCTAAATCATAAACAGCCTTATAACCTTTAAATTTTAAGATTGAGCCACTGGCTTTAAATGTATAGCCTTTTATATCAACAGCCGCACTTGTTCTTTCAAAAATTGCATCAGCCATCTGAGATGCTACTGTTCTCTCATAGATAAGCTTTAACAGTTTAAAATGGTCTTCTGATAAACCTTTTTCTTTAATAAGCTTTTTTTGTTCTTCTAAGTTTACAAAATGGGTGATTCTTATGGCTTCATGGGCATCTGCTTGTGTATTTTTTGATTTGTAAACTCTTATTTTTTCCGGCAGATAATCTTTACCAAACTCTTTGTTTATTAGATTTCTAATTCCATCTATAGCTTTTTCACTTATTCTCACGCTGTCTGTTCTGTGGTATGTAATAAGTCCGCTTTCAAAAAGGTCTTGGGCTAACATCATCGTTTTTTCTGGAGCAAATCTATAAACTGTGCTAGCGGTTTGCTGGAGTGTAGAAGTTGTAAATGGTGGTTTTGGGGATTGTTTTACTTGCTTTTTTTCTACTTTCTTTATAGTAGCTATTTTCTCATCTTTTATATCTGCATAGATTTTTTCTGCTTCTTCTTTGTTTTCTATTTTTGGATTTTCATAAATAGCTGTAAACGTGAGAGGTGAGACGTGAGACGTTGCACGTAAAACAGCAGATAACACATAGTACGGCGTTGGCTTGAAATTTTGAATTTCTATTTCTCTTTCTACTATCAATCTTACAGCTGGAGACTGAACTCTACCGACGCTGAATCTTCCACCTATCTCTCTTGATGCTATCGGTGATAATGTATAACCAACAATCCTGTCTCCAACCCTTCTTCCAAGAAACGCATTAAATAATCCAAAATTTGTTTTTTCAAATGGAACTGCGTTTTTTATTTTTTCTTTAATATGCTCCTTAGTAATTTCATGAAATTCAGCTCTTTTTACTTCCTTTGCTTTTTTCTTTAATTCTTCATACATAAAAAATCCTATAGCATATCCTTCTCTATCTGGGTCAGTTGCTATGATTACTTCAGATTTTTCTGCCAATTTTTTTATTTCTGATAAGATTTTTTTATGATTTTGAGATTTTATTACAAATTTTGGCTCATATGTGTTTAAGTCAACTCCCATTTCATTTTCTGGAAGGTCTTTAAAGTGCCCTACTGTTGCTTTCACAATAAAATCTTTTCCTAAAAAGTGTGATATCTCTTTTGCTTTTTTTGGTGATTCTACAATAACTATTTTCTTTTCGCTCAAACTTTAACCTCTGTAAGTTTTTAAATAATTATATGCTTATTTTCAGCTATTCTCAAGTTGGTGTATGAGAGTGCTTTAAAATTTTGACTAAGTCAAGAATTAATTAAGTTCTTGAACTTTATTCTGCAGTCGTTAAAGAATCTCCCCACTTTCACCCATCACTTTCTTGCTTTTTTTAACAGGAGATCCTTCGGACTTACGTCCTCAGGATGACAAATAAAAGTGAAAAGTGGGGGGCGATTCATGAATCGCCCTTACAAAATTAAAGTTATCATTCTACAGCTGCGAGAAGAATCTCCTACTTTTATTGAATTTCTCACCCGACGTATATTGAAAAATCTTACTATTTATCTTATTATTATTATTGACAAGACTATAAAATAAAAATGGAGCTAAGAATGATTGACCCTTCAGCATTTAATCAAATGGAAAAAGAGGCTACTAATGTATTAATAAAGATTTTTATTCCTTTGTGGATTATTCTTTCGGTAGCTGTAACTATTTGGAGTTATAAATCTACAAGAGCAAAAGTTTTTTGGAAGAATCTATATAGAAGCGTATTTCCACCAAGAGAAGGCAAAGGTGAGAAAAAGCCTTGGTTTAGAAGATAGGGTTATAACTGTTTTGAATCAAGGATGAATGTTACTGGTCCATCGTTTAAAATATAAACTTTCATATCAGCACCAAAAATACCTGTTTGAACTTTCACATATTTAGAAAACTCTTCTACAAATTTTTCATATAAAGCTTTAGCTTTATCTGGCTTGGCAGCATATTCAAAAGATGGTCTTCTTCCTTTCTTTAAATTAGCAAGAAGTGTAAACTGAGAAATAATAAGAGCTTCTCCGTTGATATCAAGAAGCGAATAATTCATCTTTTTATCCTCATCTTCAAACATTCTTAAATAAACAATTTTATTAACTAACTTATTTATATCTTCTTCTGTGTCATCTTCGGCTACCCCAAGAAGTATATTAACTCCTTTTCTTATTTCTCCTACAACCTTACCGTCTACTTCAACGCTTGACTTTGTAACTCTTTGAACTACCGCAATCATTTTTTAATGATTCCATAGAATAATTCTGAGATTAACTGATCTGGGTCTTTGATTATTGGTCCTTCTCTTCTTTCCATTACATACGCAAAAACTTTTGCCTGTATTAGTCCTACAAAAAGCATTGCTGTTTCAGATGGGTCAATATCTTCTCTTACAAATCCTTCTTCTTGACCTTTTTTAATAATCTCAGAAAGTTTCTTTTTGTAATCTTCAACAAAGTTATGAAGTATATCAAAAAACTTTTTATTTCCAGACCTGCTAAATTCGAAGCATAAAACAGGAACAGCCCCTTTTGTTTCTTCCAATACTTTTATATGTTCTCTCATTACTTGTTTTAAAGTTTCTTCTGTAGAAAGTCCTAACTCTTTTGCTCTGTCAACGCTTTGAGAACACCGAGATATATATCTATTGATAATTTCTACTACTATAGCATCTAAGGAAGGAAAATGTTTATAGATGGCTGCATCGGTGATGCCTATTTTATTGGCAATATTCTTTGCTGTAAATCGTTTTAATCCTTCATGGATTATTATTTCAGCTCCTGCTAATATTATTTTTTCTCTTGTAGATAGCTCTTCTACCATAAAATTCCTCCTACATCATAATCATGCTGCAAAATTCGTTAATGCTTACAGATGCACCAGCAGCATTTCTATGACCGCCACCATTTAGTAATTTTGCAAGGTCTAAAGCCGACGGATTATGATTATCAAGACTTCTAAAACTCAACTTCACATAATCGCCATTGATTGAAAAAAGACAAACAGCTTCATTATACCTAGTAGCTAATAAATTTCCAATTTCAGACTGAAATAAACCAGTGTTGTATACTCTTACTTTGTAATTTCCTACTTTTATAAACAGGTCTTTGGCTTTTTCTACAAAGGTGTTGATTAAATAAGTTGTATACTGATTTATTATTTTACCTTTTTCTATAATTTCTGTAATATCTTTATCTAAAAGCTCTTTTACCTCTTCTGGTTTATTGGTGATTAGGAATAGATAATCATTAACATATTTTGTTATATCTCCATACTGCCATTTCCATATATCTTTATCTTCTACATATTTTATTATTTCTGGCGGCTCAGTATTAAATAGATAATGCCAAGTTAAAGATGCTCCTGATTTGTCATTATCAAATATAAATTCAAATTTTGGGTCTTTTATCTCCTCCAATATGTTTTTTATGCTGATGTGATGGTCTAAATTTATTACTTTCTTGGCTTTTTCTAAAACTTTGTTTAAATACTCTGGTTTTAATGCAAAATCTACAATATAGACTATTGTATTTTCATCTATCTGCCCAAGTATTTGCTCAAAATCTTCACCTTTGAAGTTGTGTTCTATTGGAATGACGGTTGCATCCGGAAATTTTTTTAGTATCACTGCCGCCGCTGTAGTTCCGTCTGTACAATTTTTATGATAAAGTCCGATAATTTTCATATTTAAAACCTCCTACAATATTTTAAGTTAATAATTGCTAACTGTAAAGATAGAAAATACATTTTTTATATTTTGGCTTGAATTATTGGATTGATATAACAAGAGCATTCCAAATTTCACCATAACCTGAAAATTATTAATTAACCTTTCGTACGCTATTCTAAGTGAGGCGAAAAATTTTCTGTTTTTATTTTTCAAAAAAATCAAAAAACATATTATCTCTGGAATGTGAAATTACCTACGTAGTTTACTTTTACTAAAAAAGTTATAACCAATAGTATATGCATCATAGACAAGCGATAAAAGTTTTAACTTTTTCCTATTACTTGTAAGATTAAAATTATTTATCTAAGAATTTATTGCCTCAATAACTTGTTTTTTTGCTCGTTATCACACACTCTAACATTTTTACATACTCTATAGTCTTCATCTCCGGATAAATTCAAATTTTTATAGTCAAAAATTTAAACCGTTTGCTCGTATCTTGAGTGAAAAAATTCAATAGATTACACAAGATTCTTTGCCGTAGCTAGAATGTTAAAAGTGGGAGATTGATGTTGGGCAATTCATGGATTGCCCGCTCATAAGTAGCTCATGACCTGACCTTGTGTAAGAGGTGAATGACGGGAGTTGATTAACTTTCATTTTAAAATTTGAAGTTTTACTTTGATAAAATACTTTAACATATAAATTGAGCCCTGGAAGAAAACCATGAGACTTTTATTGGTAGAAGATGATAAAACCTTAGGAAGGCTTATTAAGAAAGGTCTTGAAGAGGAAGGATTTTTGGTTGACTTAGTTTCTAATGGAGCTACAGCAGAAGAGTACTTGAATACAGAAAACTATGAAGTGATAGTTTTAGATTTGATGCTTCCTGAAAAGGATGGTCTAAGCATTCTAGAAAGCTTAAGAAATCGTGGAATTTGCACTCCAGTTTTGATACTCACCGCTAAAGGTTCTGTTGAAGACAAAATAAAAGGACTGAATGCAGGAGCTGATGATTATCTTGCAAAGCCGTTTGATTTTCAAGAGCTTGTTGCAAGAATAAAAGCTTTAATAAGACGCTATCATAATGTAAGCAAAGGCATGGTCTCCTTTGGTGATGTTGAAGTAGACTTAGTTAATCAAAATGTGAAAGTGAAAGGTAAAGATGTGGAGCTTACAGCTATGGAGCTAAAACTTTTAATGATGCTCGCCCTAAAGTCTAACAGAATTCTTTCTAAAACTTATATAGAACAAAGCTTATACGGATGGGAAGGATCTCCTGACAGCAATGTAATAGAAGTTTTAATAAGCAGATTGAGAAAAAAGCTTGACCCGAAAGGTAAGTACATCAAAACCGTTAAAGGATTAGGATATATACTTAAGATATGAAAAGCCTATTTTTAAGAGTGTATGTATTATCTCTCATCTTGCTTTTTAGTGCTTTTTTGTCAATCTATCTTTTTACACATTTGACGATAAAAAATTCTGTGCATCAAGAGATAAGTTCATCTTTAAACATTCTGTGGCGGTCAGTTGCGTATCTTATTAAAGAAGAGGGAAAGTTTCAGTACGATGAAGAAGTCATGATAAACTTTAGAAAAGGTTCTGGCAACTATCTAAAAATCTTGGAAGATAACAAATATGTTGAATTACAACCTGATAAAAGCGTTCTTAATTTCCCATTGGAAAATGGACTTTTCTTTTTTGAAATCAACGGTAAAGAGTGCGCAGGCTATGGTGAAAAATACGGTAGATATTATATTTTGGTTTACAGAGAAATCAGCAATCAGCAAGCAATGTTAAAAAAGTTTTCTAAAAATTTTTTTACAGGTTGGCTTGCTATTTTGGTAGTATATACTCTAATTGCATATCCTTTATGGTATTTATCTTTTAGAGTTGTTATGAGGTTAGCCAAAAAAATAGAAGAGAGTAGCCCAGCCAAGCTTGACATCTTAGATGAAAATGTGTTTTCTGAGATAAAACCAATTGTAAAAGCCTACAATCAATTAGTAAATCAATTAAACAAGTATCTTGATACTCAAAAGTTTTTCTTTTATCACCTGTCCCACGAGCTTAAAACACCGTTGTCTATCATAAGAACTTCAACAGACTTAGCCTTACGAAAACCAAGAAGTCAAGCTGAGATGAGAGAGTTTCTGTTAAGCATTAAAAGCGCAGTTGAAAGAGCTTCTCAGGTAGTAGAAAAACTTTTATTGCTATACAGATTAGAAACTCAAAATGTAGATCCAAAGAGAGAAATTGTAGAGCTAAAAACTTTAATACTCGGCATATTAGGGGATTTTAAACAACTGATTAATAATAAAAATCTAAGTTTTGAGATTTTTGAAGATGAATTTAAGGTGTTTGGTGATTATGAGCTTATTCATTCACTTTTTAGCAACATTATAGAAAATGCAATAAAATATAGCCCGCAAGACGGAAAAATAGGTATAAAAAAAGATGGCTATTGCGTTATCATAGAGGACGAAGGTATCGGAATTTCAAAAGAAGAGCTGATTAAAATTTTTGAACCTTTTTACAGGTCAGAAAAAGCAAAGCTTGAAGAAGGTTCGGGTCTTGGTCTTAGTATAAGCAAAGTTATAGCTAAAATCTTAGGTTGGGAATTAACCATTCATAGTGAACTTGACAGAGGAACTTCTGTAAAAATTTGTACAAAAAGTCATTAAGCTTGTGTTAAGGTAATTTTAATATTAGATTAATCATTGTCGTTTATAATCTAAGATACTCTCGACTTTAATCAGGTGGTACTGTGATTTTTAAATCATGAAAAAATTAATCTTTATTATGTTTGCTTTATTTTATACGGTAAAAGCTGATGAAGTAATGGATATTTTCCAAGCTGCAAAGAAGAATTTTTTAGTAGATGAGAATCTCAAAAATAACAAAGAGTATTATCAACTTTCAAACAAAGACCTATACGCTACAAGATTTTTAAAATTAACCGCAGATTTAAACTTCTCTCATTACAACACTCAAGCAATATCTTCCTATAACGTTTCTTCTTTGAAATTTGGCAACGAAATAGATATTTTTGGAAAATCTAAGTACGATGAAGAGATAAACAAAATAGAGATTGAAAAGTCAGCAGTCTTGTCTGAAAAAGAAAAAGAAACTTTGTTTAAAAACATCCTTACAGCCTACGCTAATTACAGTATGTACTTTGAGCTTGTAAAACTTCAGGAGGAGAGAATAAAAAACATCAAAGAGAACTTAAGCTTTATAGAAAAAGCAGTAAAAGATGGAAAGCTTCCTGCCATAGAGTATGACAACTGGCAGCTGAAACTTCTAAATGAAGAAGAAAACCTTTTAAAGTATCAAAAAGCTTTGGAAACATACTTGAAAATCTTAAAGATAACTTCAGGTTTAGACCAGATTAAACCTTTGCAAGCTTACAGTTTAACAAAAGAAGAGTTAAATCAAATTTACAGTCAGAAAGAGGGTTATTTAAAAACCAGTCCAGACGTTAAAGTCATAGATTTAGAAAAAAAGTTAAACGATGCACATTACAAAAAAGAAAAAAATTATTGGATTCCAAATTTATTATTGTCTTATGAACGACAGATCAACAAAGACCCAACAGGAAACGGAAATCAGAATATATTTACAGTTGGGATTATGTCAAATATTTTCTATGGTGGCTTAAAGTATAAACTACTAAGTCTTTCAGTTAGAGATAGGATATTAAACATTCAAAAATACAGAGAGAGTTTAAATTTAAATCAAAATCTTGAGAGTCTTTATACATCTGTATTTTACGATATAGATAGACTTAAAGCTTACAAAAAGCAGATTCAATCATCTTACGATATATATGAAAAATACCTTAAAGCCTACAAAATGGGCTTGTCTAATTTCGTTGTTTTAGACAAATATTATTACGATTACATAAATGCAACCAACAACTACATTCAAACAAAGTATAACGCATACATGAATTTTAAACTTTTAGAGCATCTGATAAAAGGAGATTTATACAGATGAGACTTATATTACTTTTGACTTTTATATCTTTGAGTTTTAAAGTTGCCTTTGGTCAAGATACTTATAAAGTAGTTCCTGCTAAGTCGCAGATGGAAATTCAGGTCTCAGGACAAATAGAATCTAGCAAACAGTGTAGTATAACATCAAAAACTGAGGGATACTTTTATCCTTTTGTTTCAGTTGGTGATAGAGTGAAAATAGGACAGGTTATGGGCAGCTTTAAGAATGAGTTTTTAGATGCAAACTTACAGTCAACAATCAAAAAAATTCAGATTACCCAAAGCGAGGTAGAGAACTTAACAAAAAAACTTGAAAACTACGAAAAATTGTACAGCTTAGGCTTAGCATCAAAAAACGAAATTTTAGACCTTAAAAACAATATATCATTAAAACAGTCCGAGATTGAATCATTAAAGGCACAGCTTAAAACTTACAACATCCAGAAAAACAACTTTAAACTATCTTCAAATTGTGAAGGCTATATTATTAACATGATACCAGAAGGTCAGTATGCTACTATAGGGACAACCGTCGCAACAGTTTATAATCAAAATTCAAACTTTTTGTATCTGTATTTTCCGGTTGAGTTTTTAAATCTCATAAAGTCTAAAAAAGTCTTAAACGCAAAATTAAACGATGAGACAATCTCTTTGAAAGTAAAAGAAATCATTCCAGTTTCAGAAGGAAACCTTGTAAAAGTTAAAACGTTTTCAGAAAAAGCCTTAGAACTTCCTTTAAACTTTAGACAGAGTATAACACTATATGTTGATGGTTTATCAGGCTTTAAAATACCTAAGAAGGCTTTAGTTTTAGGGAAAAAAGGATTTTTTGTATATAAGATTTACAACGGTAAAAAGTTTAAAGAAAAAGTTAACATAATCAAAGATGAAGGAGATTTTATTATCGCATCCGGCAATCTTAAAGATGGGGATGAGGTAGAAATTAGATGATTTCTAAGGATTTTTTTATATTTATCATCAAAAGAAAGTTTGCTATTATGCTCATTTTTCTTTTGCTTGCCATCATTGGCTACTCTACATCTAACTCTATAACGAAAGACATCTTTCCAAATGTCTATTTTCCAAGGGTTGAGGTTGCAATAGAAAATGGCTACACTCCTACAAAGCAGATGCTGCTTGAAATTACAAAACCTGCGGAGGAGTCTCTTAAAACCGTTCAAGGTGTAGAGAAAATAGTTTCAAAGACTTCTATCGGTTCAACAGAGATAAACCTCTACTTTAACTGGTCTACAAATCCATTCACCGCCTATCAGCTTGTTTTAGCAAGAGTAAGTGAGTTAAAAAACGTCTTACCGCCGACGGCAAAGGTTGTTGTAAGACAGGCTACGCCAAGCATGTATCCAATAGGCATTTATGCCATAGGTTCTGACGCTAAATCACAAACACAGCTGACAGACATACTCTATTACAAAATAAAACCTTTAATAATATCCTTGCCCGGCGTTTACGACCTTGAAATAAAAGCTCCACAATGGCAGGAGTTTCATGTAGTAATAGATACAGACAAGCTAAACAGCTACAACATCTCCTTGGATTATTTAAAATCTGTGATTTACGACCAAACCAAGATAGACTTCTTAGGCATAACTGAGATGTTAAACAAACAGTATGTAATAACTCTCTACCAAAAGCCTGACGATGTATATAAACTTTTAGATGTAAAAATACCACTTTCCGGTGGTAGATACATAAACCTATCTGAGGTAGCGACGATTATAAACTCTAAGTATCCGTCAAGGTCTATCTCAGGGTTTTCTCACGCCAAAAATGCGGTTGTCTTTAACATCCTAAGACAGCCGGACGCAGATACAACAACGGTTATACAAAACGTTGACAGTCAAATAGAGAGTATAAATAAATCCTTGGAAAAGGAAGGTATCAGGATATACAAATCATATGACTCTTCAGCATTCATAAAAGAATCAATAAAGAGCGTAAGAGATGCGATAGTTTTAGGAAGCATCATAGCGGTCTTGATTCTGTTTATCTTTTTGAGAAAGTTAAAGCTTTCCTTTGCTACCTTGCTAACCCTTCCGGTGGTATTTTTCACCACAATCATAGGCATTAAAATTTTGGGCTTAGACTTTAATCTGTTCTCTTTGGGCGGTATGGCTGCTGCAATAGGAGGCTTGGTAGACCATCTTATCATCGTCATAGAAAACATAGACAGACACCTAAAAATGGGCAAGGATAAGCTAAACGCCATAATAGACGGTTCAAAAGAGATCCTTCCTATCATGACCGCCGCAACTTTAATATCTACTTTAGTCTTCTTGCCTCTTCTCTTTGTACCCGGTGTTGTTGGAGTATTTTTAAAACAACTTGGTTTGGTATTAGTTTTGACCTATATCGTTTCACAAATTGCAGCCATATTTTTAGTCCCTATAATGGCCTACATACTACTACCAAGCAGATTTAAAAGTCAAGAAGACTTTATATCAAGATTAGAAAAACGTTATGAAACCTTTTTAGAAAGACTATTTAAGTATGATTTTGTATCCGTACCGCTTGTTTTAATTATTGCATTAATAGGATTTTTACTTTTTAGGGCAATTCCTACCACGTTTTTACCTAAATGGGATGAAGGAAACTTTGTAGTAGACTTTACACTACCAGCAGGAACTCCTTTGGAAGAGTCTTACAAAACCGCCATGGAAATGGGAAAGATTTTAAATTCGATTCCTGAGGTTAAAAGCTGGACTTTAAGAATAGGCACATCCTTAGGGCACGTAGCAGAACAGCCTAACATCGGCGACTTTTTGGTGGTATTAAAAGAAAACAGAACAAGAAGCATTTTTGATATAGAAGACGAGGTCAGAAAAAAGATAGAGGCGAAGTTTGACAACCTTGAAGAGTTTGACCTTCCACAGGTTGTAGAGGATAGATTGGCAGACATACTCGGAGAGGAAGCACCAATATCTGTAATACTCTACGGCTATGACCCTGACAAGCTTGTAAAATACGGATTTAAACTCAGAGACCTGCTAAGAGAAAAGCCTATCCTTACAGAGGTAAATTTAAAAACCACCTTTGCATCAGGAGAAATAAGAATAAGATTAAAACCGGAGGCACAGAGTATTTATGGCTTAAATCTAAACGACCTTTATCAACAACTTTACAACGCCTACTGGGGAAATGTGGTAGGAAACATAGTTTACGGCGAGAAAATTATAAATCTTAGATTGATATCCATAGACAGACAGCAATTTTTAAATCCAGAAAATGTTAAGATTTACTCTCCTGCAGTAGGAAGGTTTATACCATTGTCCCAAGTGGCAGAAGTGTCTTACATGACTAACGTTCCAGAAATCACACACTATAACCTATCTCCTGTTGCGGTTATAACTGTAAGATTTAAAGGTAACGATATGTCTAAGGCTGTAAAAGTAGTAAGTCAAACCATCCAAGAAGCAAACCTTCCATCAGACATAACCCCCGTCATATCAGGATTTTACAAACAACAGCAGAAGTCTTTTAAAAGTCTAATGCTTGTAATTTTAGCAGCATTAACACTTATGGGCATTTTTACCATGATTCTTTTTGTAGATACAAAAATTACTGTCTCTGTTTTACTTGCAGTAATTTTAACATTAACAGGAGTTTTAACAGCTCTTTTTATAACAGGAAAACCCCTTGATATAACCGGGCTTATCGGAATGCTAATAGTTTTAAGCATTGTTATAAACAATAACGTTTTAATTTTTGATTTTTACAAAAATTCAACAGAAGAAAAATTGGAAAAAAGAATCCTGTATGCAACTGCAAGCAGGTTTAGACCAATTACCATGACGATGTTATCAAACGCCTTTGCGATGCTACCGATTGCCTTAACCATAGGAAGTGGAACCCAGATACTCCAAGACCTTGCCATAAGCACGATAGGAGGCCTAATTTTTGCCATATTCTTAAACTTACTGATAATACCGATGCTCTTTCACTTTTTATCAAGAATTAGAATAAGTAAAACATAATAAATTGTTTACAGTTTATTTAATACAAAACCTTGAATTATAGATAAAATATTTAGTTTGTTAAAACTAAATGAATTTTGTGATAGATTGAGAATTTTATTAAAATTTGAATAAGTGATCCTTCGGCTTTGCCTCAGAATGGGAATTAACCAAAAACATAGTTCGGCAGCCGGCAAGGATCTCATAATTTTTAAATTTCTTAAAAAGGAGTTTTTAATTGCTTACATTTTTTTGTGATTTTGACGGGACGATATCAAAACAAGATGTAATAGATACATTATTAGAAAATTACGCATCAAGACAGTGGCTTGAAATAGAAAAGCTATGGAATGAAGGCAAAATAACAACAAGAGAATGTTTAGACGCCCAAATGGCTCTAATAACAATAACAGAAAAAGAATTAGACGATTTTTTATCAAAGATAGAAATTGACGAAAGTTTTTTGATGTTTGTAGATTTTGTAAAATCAAACTACAACTCAAAAGTTTATATACTCAGCGATGGATTTAAGCTTTTCATTGAAAAAATATTAAAGCCTTATGGTGTTCTATCAAATATAGATGGTATCTATGCAAACAATGTAAAGCTTATAAATAATAAATTTCAAACTTTCTATAACCATTCAAAACATGACTGTCAGCTTGGAGTTTGCAAGTGTTCATTGGTTCAGAGTTTAAAAAACAGTAAATCTATCTACATTGGGGATGGCAGGTCTGATTTTTGTGTAAGTCAAACAACAGATTTTGTTTTTGCAAAAGGAAAGCTTTTTGATTTTCTAAAAGAAAATAAGTTTAAACACTTTACAAAATTTTCTACCTTTAAAGACGTAATAAATAAAATACCTTACATAAAGGAGATATTATATGAAGAAAGAAGAAATCTTGGCAGTAGAGCAGGAAGTATGTTCATGGGGTGATACGGTACATTATCTAAATCCTCCAAAAATTTTTAAGGCTTGTGAAGGGTCTTATCTTTATGATGAAGAAAACAAACCATACCTTGACCTTCAAATGTGGTATAGTGCCTGTAATTTTGGGTACAAAAACGAGCGTATAAACAATGCCATAAAAGACCAGATGGATAGAATGGGACAGCTGGCGTCCCAGTTTTTATTTGAAGAAAAAGTCATTCTCTCTAAAAAATTGGTTGATGCTAATCAAAAAAGATTTGGATTAAAGGGAAGAGTTCATTTTAATGTTGGCGGTTCTCAGGCTATAGAGGACAGCTTAAAGCTTGTAAGAAATTATAAAAAGAAAAATCTAAACTTCGCTTTTATGGGCGGATATCACGGAAGAACTCTTGGAGCTACTGCAATTACATCAAGCTATAGATACAGAGAAAGATTTGGACATTTTAGCGATAGAGCGTTATTTATTCCATTTCCATACTGTTTTAGATGTCCTTATGGCAAAAACTTAGACAGTTGCGATTATTACTGTGTAAAAGAATTTGAAAAATTATTTGAATCGGAGTACTACTCTATTTATAATCCAAGAACAAAAGATTGTGAATATGCAGCCTTTTACGTAGAGCCTATACAAGGTACTGGTGGATACGTAAAAGCTCCACCGGAATACTTTAAAAAACTAAAAAAGATACTCGACCAAGCAAACATTTTATTAGTAGATGACGAAATTCAAATGGGATTTTACAGAACTGGCAAACTGTGGAGTATAGAGCATTACGGAGTTAAGCCCGATATCATAGTTTTTGGAAAATCTCTTACAAATGGAATGAATCCTTTATCCGGACTATGGGCAAGAGAAGAGCTTATCAATCCAAGTATATGGCCGCCGGGTTCTACTCATTCTACTTTCTCTTCAAATCCAATAGGTGTAAGAGCCGGCTTAGAAGTTATGAGCATCATAGAAGAAAAAGATTACGAAAGCACGGTAGCACAAAAAGGGCAGAAGTTTTTAGAGGGCTTGAAAGAATTAAAGAAAAAGTATAAAAACATTGGAGATGTTGATGGTATTGGATTGGCTCTTAGAATAGAAATATGTGAAGCTGACGGATTTACCCCATCAAAAGCACTTACTGACAAAATATTACAAGAAGGACTAAAAGGAGACCTTGAATATAAAAATAAACGTTTTGGCCTTGTGTTAGACGTTGGCGGTTATTATAAAAACGTATTTACACTTGCACCATCCTTAGAGATCACAGATGAAGAGATAGACATGTCTATATCTTTATTAGATCAACTATTTAGAAGGGTGTTTTAGTTTGGAGTTTTCTATCGTAAACAATAACGAAAAAGCAGTACTGCTACTTCACGGCCTTACAGGAACGCCGTTAGAATTAAGATGGGTAGCAAGGGATTTTTCAAAAGAAAATTATGATGTATACTTTCCGATACTACCCGGTCATTGCTCTTCTTTAGAAGAAATTAAAAATATAAAATGGCAAGATTTGTACAGATTTACAAAAGATTATTATCTTTCATTAAAAGCCAAATATAAGCATGTTTTTGTTGGTGGATTGTGCGTTGGCGGTATGCTATCTTTAATTCTTGCTATGGATTTTCCGGATATTGACGCAGTAGCATCGTGGTCTCCAGCCATGGACATTGATGGCTGGGCGATACCATGGTACAGATTTTTACTGCCTTTTGTGTTGCATTCTCCTTTAAAGCATTTGTATTACTGGAAAGAGTCAGACCCTTATGGTATAAAAAACGAATCTATGAGAAGAAAAATAAAGCAGATGATGGAAAGAGAAGAAAATTTTGGAGCTTATGATAAAATACCTGCTACCACAATATTAGAACTAAACAGAATGTCAAAATATATCAAACAAAACATCAATCGCTTGACAGCACCTTTAATAATAATTCATTCCAAAGAAGACGACCTTTCTTCTATAAAAGGGGCAAAGTTTATATACGAAAAAGCACCAAGCAAGATAAAAAAATTTGTAGAGCTTACCAACAGCTATCACATAATAACAATGGATAACGAAAGGGATATTGTATCAAAGGAGACTATATCATTTTTTAACAGCCTCTTA